>NZ_QUGP01000013.1:0-47556 GCF_003479125.1 Eubacterium sp. AF19-12LB
TACCGGTTCGATTCCGGTCGCCGGCATAGACAAGCAACTTAGGTTGCTTGTTTTTTTATATAGAAAATTAAAGTAAAGAAATGTATGGGTGGTTATATGAATAATAAATGGTTAAGTATAATTCTCTTTTCCGGGATATTTAGTTTAATAGGTTTTATATTTTTTCTAATAGGGCTATTAATGTTTAGGCACATAAATAAAAAAGAAAAAAGATGTATTTTAAAAACATATGGTATTGTAAAGGACGTTGTTAAACATAAAAGTTATAATAGTGATAGTGTTAAAGGTTCAGGTTATTATCCTGTATTTGAATATCATGTAGGTGATGTTACAATTACAAAAGAATCAGCTTATGGTAGTGGTAAACCAAGATATAAAAAAGGGCAGAACGTGGAAATATATTATAATCCACAAAAATGTAGTGAATATTATATAAAAGATGATAAGTTACCCCATATTTTAGCAAAAGTGTTTACCATAGTCGGAGCATTTTTAATAGGTATTGCTTTAGTATCTGCAGTTTTAATATTTATACTTTACAAGTAAATTATTTAATGTGCCATAGAAAGATGATATAAAACATAAGGTTATATGAATTAAATTAAGATATTAAAAATTAGGTTGGCACGCAGATAAATTAGTAAAAATGATTCATAGAGTACGCAGATAAATAGCAGATAAATACATAGATAAATTAAAAAATGTGTTGACAGTAAAATATTGTTACGCTATACTATTTTAGTATGGCGTGTAATGCGTAGGTTTAATGCTCAGCCATTAGCCCCGGTGAAGCATTTAACATATATTTATTTAATAAGAATGAAGAATATTTCAGGAGGTAAACCAATGAAAACATATATGGCAAGTCCATCAACAATTGAAAGAAAATGGTATGTAGTTGATGCTACAGGATATACATTAGGTCGTTTATCATCAGAAATCGCTAAAGTATTAAGAGGTAAGAACAAACCACAGTTCACACCACACATTGATACTGGTGATTATGTAATAGTTATAAATGCAGAAAAGATTGCAGTAACAGGTAAGAAATTAGAACAGAAGATGTACTACCATCATTCAGATTATCTAGGAGGAATGAAGGAAGTTATTCTTAAGGAAAAATTAGAAAAGAAACCTGAAACAGTTATTGAACTCGCAGTTAAAGGCATGCTTCCAAAGGGACCTTTAGGAAGAGAAATGTACAAAAAACTTTATGTTTACGCTGGAAATGAGCATCCACATGCAGCTCAGAAGCCAGAAGTATTAACATTTTAGTGACTGAAAGGAGGAAATAAACAATGGCAGTAGAAAAGTATTATGGAACAGGTAGAAGAAAGAGCAGTGTTGCTAGAGTATATTTAATGCCTGGTAAAGGAAATATCACAATCAACAAGAGAAGTATCGATGAATACTTCGGTTTAGATACATTAAAAGTTATCGTACGTCAGCCATTAAACGCTATTGATGCTTTAGATAAGTTTGACGTAATCGTAAGTGTACACGGTGGTGGATACACAGGACAGGCTGGTGCCATCAGACACGGTATCTCAAGAGCTTTATTAGAAGTTGATTCAGATGCTTACAGACCAATTCTTAAGAAAGCTGGATTCTTAACAAGAGATCCAAGAATGAAAGAAAGAAAGAAACCAGGTCTCAAAGCAGCTCGTAGAGCACCACAGTTCTCAAAGAGATAGTCAATTTTACAATCAAGAACGCCTCAGGGCGTTTCAGAAAAGTATATTACACCTCAGGACTTTGTCCTGGGGTGTTTTTTATGATAACTGTGGTATTATATAAAATATAATGTTAAAAGAGATTATTTGATAGTAGTGATTTAAATGAAAGATTATGCAATGCTTACTAATTATGGAAAGTATACAATTTTTGAATTTAATAACCAAAGAATTTGTTTTATCACTTCTGACAAATTGGAAAGATATACGAAAGTAGTTGAGTGGGATAACGGATATCTGGTTGTGATGGCAAAGTACAGAGTATACCGGTATATATAACGATTAGAAAGAACTTTACCTGTGCATAATAAGAAAATGAAGAAATAGACTAAAATCTAATAGTTAAGAAAACGAAGGGGGATATGGGTAAAAAATGCGAGAAAATTAATGGGGATTTGACCATAATTTTGGTTTACATGAATGGGGATTTGCGTTATACTTGTGGTGGAAAGGTGGATTTATGCATGGATAAACCAGTTTTTAAAAGAAAAATATACGATGAAATATATGAGTAGAAAGAGAACAGAAGCGATAAATACGCACTCTTGATAAAGGGGGCAAGACGAGTCGGTAAATCAACTATTGCAGAGGAATTTGCAAAAAAAGAGTTTAAATCATATATTCTCATTGACTTTGCTCATACAAGTAAGGCAATTATTGATCTATTTGATGACACGTATGATCTGGATTTTTTCTTTTTGCAATTGCAGCAGTTAATGGGAATCAGGTTATATGAGAAAGAGTCGGTAATTATTTTTGATGAAGTTCAGTTATTTCCAAAGGCTAGGCAGGCAATTAAATATCTCGTTGCGGATGGAAGATATAAGTATATTGAAACAGGCTCTTTATTATCAATAAAAAAGAATACAAAGGATATTTTGATTCCAAGCGAAGAACATAAAATATCTATGTTTCCTATGGATTTTGAGGAGTTCTTATGGGCAATAGGAGATGAGGTATCAGCGGAAACAATAAGGCATCTTATAAAGAACAAAAAGCCTGCTGGGAATGCAATGCATAGAAATCTGATGCGGATATTCAGATTGTATATGCTTGTTGGTGGAATGCCACAGGCCATAGAAACGTATATAGAGAAAAATAATTTGCAATTGGTTGATGAAACTAAAAGAGAAATTGTAGACTTATATGAAGAAGATTTTGTAAAGATAGATGGAACCGGTCTTGCTGGAGATATTTATGATGCCATACCTGCTAATCTTAGTGGTAATGCATCAAGATATATTCTGTCAAGTGCAAGAGAGGGGGTTCGCTCTGAGAAGGTAAGAGAGCTGATTCCTGATATGCTCAGTTCGTACACTGTAAATATTGCATATCATGCTAATAATCCTGATGTGGGAATGGCATTGGAAAAGGATGCAGGACGATATAAATTGTTTAATTCTGATGTCGGTCTATTTATAACTTTGGCATTTAAGGATAAAAAATATACGGAGAATATTATTTATAATAAGTTACTTTCGGATAAACTGGATGTAAATTTAGGATATGTCTATGAAAATGTTGTGGCACAGATGTTAATAGCAAAAGGTAATAATTTATTTTATTACACGATGGAAAGTAAAACTTCAAATCATTTGTATGAGATTGATTTTTTAACTTCGGTTAAAGATAAGATATGTCCATTAGAGGTGAAATCCGGCAATTATAGAACACATAAATCACTTGATGTATTTTGCAACAAGTTTAGTAATCGTATATGCAACAAATATGTTGTCCATACAAAGGATTACAAATGGGAAAACGGAATTTATTATATCCCGGTGTATATGGTACCGTTTTTATAAAGAGTTTTATTTTTTGTAGAAACGTATTAATTTCTATTTGTCTTACTGAAACAATACAGAAAAAAGTATATACTCATCAAGTAGCAAATGGTTAAAGCCGTAGAGTAATAAGCAGTTCTGGAAATGTGTGTGTAGTGTTACGCATACAACAGATATATAACACTATCAGACACAAACTCCCAATTTACGGGCTTTTCGTGCTCTCAAAGAGATAATCAATTTTACAATCAAGAATGCCTCAAGGCGTTTCAGAAAAGTATATTACACCTCAGGACTTTTGTTCTGGGGTGTTTTTTATGGCTCGTTGTAAAGCTTTTTGGGTGATAAAAAAATTATAATTCTAATAAATAAAGAACGATTTTTATTCAATAGTGACATAATATTATAGCTTATTTATAGCATCAAGCATTTGTTCAATAACAATGTTAGTATATACCTATTCAGGAATATTTTCCTGCGTGTCCCAAAATCTTCTGTATAATACATTCAGTTGCTTCTACTCTAGTTTGAAGTAAAACATATGTGCGCCTAGTATCGTGTGGCTTATGTGTCATGGAAAGATTAGTGGTTAATGATTTTCAGTATGCATCATAATACTTTATGTACAGAAAGTGATTACCTTATGGAGTATTGAGAAGATATTAGTAATTATTTTTACTATGTCAATATTCAATGCATGACATTTGAAAATGAACTTATATATTCAATGATGCGTAACTTGCCATATCACAGAGCAGAAGAAACGAAGAATGGATTAAATTGGACTTTATGGTAGGCAGAACAACTTAAGGCATTACTTAATGAGATAAATGTCGGTATGCGACGTGCTGAAACAGCAATGCTTAGAATGGCAAATGACCAATACAGAAAAGTCATATTCAATTCGCAGGTTTATTATAACTCTGGAGCAGGTACATATGAAAAAGCAGTGGATATGGCTACAAAGGACTTTTTAAGCCGTGGCATTAATTGTATACAGTATAAAAATGGTGCCAGAGTAAATATTGCTTCGTATGCCGGAATGGCTTTAAGAACAGCGAATACCAGAGCATATTGTCAGGGCGAAGGCGCTAAACGTCAGGAATGGGGCATAACAACAGTTATAGTAAATAAACGTGGGTTACCTTGTCCTAAGTGTGGAAGATGGACCGGAAAGATACTCATAGATGATGTATGGAGTGGCGGCAAGGCAAGTGATGGCCCATATCCGTTAATGTCTCAGGCAATGGCAGGCGGTTTGTATCATCCAAACTGCAAGGATGGACATAGTACGTATTTCCCGGGTATCTCTGAAAAGCCTGAAAAGGTAACCAAAAAGGAAATGAAGCAGGCGGTTGTTGCAGAACAGCAGGAAAACAGAAGAAATTTAATTCAGAGAAATATTGATAAGTTTGATAGGCTATCTAATTATTCGTTGGATGAAGAAAATCAAAAAATATAGATTGATTATAGATTGAAATTCAACAAGTGGGACAATGTAGTTGTAGAAACAGAAGGAAATGATATAATAAGGTCAGTAGCAGTGAGTGGCGCCAGAAAACCAGATGGAAAAGTGACCAGAGAACATGCAAAAAAATATTATGATTTGGTTAGAAGTATGTCAGCTGATGTTTCTAAAATTGCGAATACAATTGGTTATTCAGAGGAGCAAATTCAAGAAATTAAGAATTTTATGTTTATGGATAAACATGATTTAGGTGGAACAGATTTAGAATATTTTGAACCAGATTATATGACGGAAGAATCATGGAAGCGATTGATACAAGGAAATCCGCAAAGTCATGATTTGACATTAATTAAATATGAAATTATGGAAAAAGAACTTATGAAGGAAGGGTATTCTCAAAGAGAGGCGCGTAATATAACTTCTAAAACATATAATTATAGTGATGAGGCTAGTAAATTTTATGATAAAATTAAGGAATATAAAAAAGAATAATAATGTGCTAGAGTGTGATATTTTTCCCGAAGATTGCAAAGAGAAAGGACACTTAATTATTGAAATTAACTCGGAGAAGGTAGTAACATGTGAATTACCTGAAGGATATGAATGGTGCACGAATCATATTGCTCATGCAAAATATAAACTTTTGGAAATGGCAAAAGATGGTTTTATTCCTAAAGAAAAATTAATAATGTGGTATTAAGTACTATATGATTGTTAGGAGAATGAAGCAAGAAATTTAGTAGATAGAAAATTGATGAATTAAATTATTTAGATAATATAAACAATGTTAAGTTGAAAGAAAAATTAAGTCAATATGCTTATGATGGATATATTAGAGGTAATTATTCAGAGGTAATAGCAGAGAGTTTTTCTTCAAACGAGTCAATATATAATGAAATTAGGTTGTTTTTTGAGGGTATATAACAATGATGAGATATAGAACAGAAAGAGAAGAAGAATTGTTTAAGAAAATGGAAAATGAAAATTTAACTCCAGAGGAAAAAGAGGTTATAAAAAAGGAGTTAAATGAAATTGATGAGAGAGAAAGAGGTATTTTTGCATAGATGCCACCCAGTCGAAAGATTAGGTGGTATTTTTTATAATTAAATTTAATTTAGATCATAATTATGGGGTTACCTCACATCTACAAGCAAGTAGGTGCTTTTTATATGCCCAAAACGTGATGGCTTAAAATTCTCGGAATATGCTGACGAGCTAAAATGGAAAGGATAAAGAAGATGAAGAAAACAACATTAATACCAATGAACATTCAGTTTTTTACAGAAAATGCAGTCCCAATATGTAATGGATTTAATAGTATTTAATATCAGATAGCATTGTAGAGAAAGAGATGTATTGCAGAATGTATATAAATTAAGTTAGTTGGAAATATCAGATGTAGCAACAAGGTTCAAGGCTAGGACAATAAAAGCAGGAAATTTATTTAGTGGAATTCAGTATGAGATAGGGAAAATACTGGAGAAATTGTTGCAAAATGGTAACTCCTTAGATTTGAAATAAATATAAAAAAGAGTTAAAATTGCTGCCAGCGTATTATTTCAAAATAGGATAAAGGAGATGTTAACGTGTTAAACAAATTAAATGAAATAATAAAGAGTGAGAATTATTTTACAAGAATTACAATTTACATATTAGGATTATTTATTATGACATTGGGAATTTCAATGTCTGTCAAATCGGATTTAGGTGTGTCACCGGTCAGTTCAATTCCGTATACAATTACATGTATAACAGGTTTGGAAATGGGGAAGGCTACAATTCTTTTTCATATTGGATTGGTTGTAATGCAGGCGTCAATTAATTGAACGATAATATTAATAACTTACAATTTAATATTTTTAATAGTATAAAGTTATTTATAAAAAGATGTCTGAGAACAAGGAAGTATATCATCATTACTAAGCAATCAGTTAAAATGGTATATATCAAATACCAGACATTTTTTGTTTGCAGATTTTAATATTTGTAAAATAATTTAACCCATTCAACTCAAAATAAAATTTCAACTAAAGTTTATTTAAATAAAAATAAAAAAATTGAATACTTTTGTTTTGCTAAATCGTTATATATTATAGAGGGGTAAATAAGGAAAGGAGTGCTAAATTTTGGAAGAGATATATCAAAATAGTTATTTTGAAGATTTATTAACTAAATATGAGAAATTGGTTTTTTCAATATGCTATCGAATGACGAATAATTATTTTGATGCTCAGGATTTAACACAGGAAACTTTTATTTCTGTTTACAAAGTTATGGAATCCTTTGATGAGAAAAATGAAAAAGCATACATTACAAGGGTAGCTACAAATAAGTGTCTGGACCATTTGAAAAGAGCTGAGAGAAGAACAATGCCAAGTGAGGATGAAGAACTTGAAAGAGGAAGCCCACCGGTTGATTCAGCAGAGAAGCAAGTTATGGAAATAGTTGTTATGGAACAATTAGAAAAATGCTGTAATAGACTTAAAGAACCATACAAAACCGTTGCCTATGAATATTTTTATAAAGGGAAAACGGCTAAGGAAATAGCAGAACATATAAATGCTAATGTACATACGGTGCAAACTCAGATAAGGAGAGTAAGAAAGGTTCTTAGAACACAATGGGATAAGGAGGAACTGCGATGAATCATTTAAAAGATGAAGAAATAATTTCATATTATAATCACAAATTAGAACAAAATGAAGAAATCAATTTGTTAAATCACGTGTCACAGTGCTTGGTATGTGCAGAAAAATTTGCAAATCTTTTTCCTGTTGAGGAGTTAATTTCACCAACTGATAATTTAAAATATGAAATAAAAGAAAAAATAAATGATGAAAAAAATCAGAAAATTATAAAAACAAACGGTGAAATACATAAGACAAAAGCAAATATTATTCCGTTAAACAAATATAAAAATAGGAAAACAGAACTTATTTTGTATAGCTCAAAGGTTGTTGCTGCTGCAGGGATTGCTGTACTTATGGTGTTTAATATGGATTCAATTAAGCCAAATTTAGTCGGAACTAAAATAGAAACAATGAAACAGTTAAATAACAAATTTTCGATATCGAGAATGTTACAGCAGTCTACGGAAAAGATAGGAGCCGGAATGAAAAATATATCCGGAGGAATAGCCGAAAATTTAGAATTTGATAAAGGAGTGTATAAAGATGAAAAAGCAAAGAAGTAAATTTTGGAATTTTTGCCTGGCATGTATACCTGGTGCAGGGCAGATGTATTTAGGATTTTTTAAACAGGGAATTAGTTTAATGTCCATATTTATGGGATGCTGTGCTATTATTTCTTTGATTGGAGTTGATGCAATTGCATTTGCACTTCCTGTTATATGGTTTTATGCTTTTTTTGATGCATTAAATAAAAATTCATTGTCAGCGGATGAGTTTTCAAAATTAGAGGATGATTGGTTAATAATCAAGAACACGGATGAACTTAAATTTAATGTTAAAAAAGTAAGAATTATAGCAGCAGTGATATTAATACTTATAGGAATAAATTCCTTGTATAATGGTGCGATTAGTTTTTGCTATCAGTTAGGAATAGATTTAGATAATACTGTATTTGGATTAATTAGATATGCGTTACCTAAATTAGTATTTTCAGTGTTAATAATTGGAGCTGGAATTTATTTAATTAAAGGAAAAAGAAAATCAATATACGAAGAAAATGTAAGTATAGATAATACAAAGTTAGATGGCGATTCAGAAATTATTGAAGATAATTTTATTGAAAATGAAAAAGAAGCAAATGATGAAATATTAAGCGATTAAGGGGGAATAAGAAATGAAGGAAAGAAGAGTAGGTACATTTACATTTGGAATAAGCCTGATACTTTTTGGTGTGTTATTTTTAATTAAAACAATATTTAAAAGTTTTAATTATGCATTTATTTTTCATATGTGGCCAATTATGCTGATTATGTTAGGAGGAGAAATTATATATTATACTTTAAGATTTAATGACAAACATTTCAAGTATGATATTGGTGGAATGTTTATGATATGTTTTCTTATCCTATTTGCGATGGGGATGGCAGGTGTGGAATTTTTGATGGACAATTATCCTCAATATATTCAGTTGTAATGTGTAATATTATTTGAGGCTAATAGGTTAAATATAAAGAAGTGTTTTAGTATAAGATATTTTAAATGTATTGTAAAAGGTAAATAAAAGTAAATTTTAAATATAACCGGTCGGGGATGCAAACGACCGGCTATATTTAGTTATTTTGCTAATAAGCAAATAATTAATTTTCAGATTAATTTACAAATTAATTGTCAGGTTTAATAGCTGGTAAAGTTTAAGTAAGTCTTTTGTTGTAGCATAAGTAATTTGGATGCTTGTCTTTTTAGTGTTGTATATTATGAAAAAAAATGAAAATACTAGATAATAAAATCAATTAAGAAGGAGACATGAGATAATTATGAGAATATTATTTTATGATACAAAAAAATATGATAGGGATTCATTTGAAAAAGTTACGGAAAAATATCCAGAAATAGAAATTGAATATACAGATACAGATATAAATTCAAAAACTGCAAATTTAGCAAAAGGGTACAAGGCAATCTGTGCATTTGTAAGTTCGGATGTAGGAAAAGAAACAATAGATTGTCTAAGTAAAAACGGCGTTGAACTTGTTTTATTAAGATGTGCGGGATTTAATAATGTAGATTTAGAAGAAGCAAAAAAGAAAAATATAACAGTTATGAGAGTCCCGGGATATTCACCTGAAGCAGTTGCGGAACATGCAATGGCTTTGGCTTTAGCTTCGAGCAGAAGAATTCATAAAAGTTATATAAAGGTTAGAGAAAATAATTTTAGTCTTACAGGACTTACAGGAACAAATTTGCATGGAAAGATAGCAGGAATAATAGGAACAGGAAAAATAGGAGCAACGATGTGCAGAATATGCAGAGGATTTGGAATGGAAGTTATTGCATATGATTTGTATAAAAATCCCGAATTAGATTTTGTAGAATATGTGGAATTAGATAAGTTATTAAATGACAGCGACTTAATTTCATTGCACTGTCCACTTACAGAAGAGTCTTATCATATGATAAATAAAAGTAGTATAGCAAAAATGAAGGATGGAGTTATTCTTGTAAACACATCAAGAGGAGCCTTAATTAAAACAGAAGATTTAATACATGGAATTAGAGACAAAAAGTTTTTCAGTGTAGGATTAGATGTATATGAAGAAGAAACAAATAATGTATTTGAAAACAGAGAAGATGATATTTTAGAAACTTCTATTACTGCAAGACTATTATCTTTTCCAAATGTTATAGTTACCTCGCATCAGGGATTTTTGACTAATGAAGCTTTAGAATCGATAAGTATTACTACATTTGAAAATGCAATGTCATATTTGAATGGCAATTTAATAGAAAATAATGTAGTTATGTAATTAATGTTATTTTTCTTTTTATCCAATATCGCATAATTTAATAGAAACGATATATTTATGTAAGTGACGTGGATTAGATGAACAGGGTGGTCCAAATCATGTCGGAAATTATTGTGATGCACCGTATTTATACGATACAAAAGATGACAAATTAATGGAAAGAAATACTCTTTCATATATTAATCATTTTAGTCATTACATAAAACCGGGAGCTAAAAGAGTAGCGTTTAGCAGATATTCAGACGATGTAGATGTTACATCATTTGAAAACCCTAATGGAGACATTGTAGTAGTCGTGTTAAATAAAACAAATGAAAGCAGACCTGCCGGTATTAGAGTTAATGACACGGTAGCACAATTAAATATGCCACCAATGTCAATTATGACAGGAGTAATTAATTAGAATATCCAATAAAGACCCTCGATAGTTAGAAAAAATCTAACAATTGAGGGTCAAATTAATTTTGTATTTTAGAAAATTTGTGTAATTAAGCCAGCAATGACAATAATTCTGCTTTTGAAACCAGACCAATGCTTTTATTTGTTATTTCACCATTTTTAAATACTATTACTGTTGGAATAGAAGCTATTTTGTATTTAACTCCTAAGCCGGGTTGCTCGTCAACATTTACCTTTCCAACAACTATATCATTTCGTTCTTCAGCAATCTGTTTAATTACAGGTGAGAGCGTCTTACATGGACCACACCAGTCAGCCCAAAAATCTACAAGTACAGTTTTGTCACTGTTTAATACTAATTCATCAAAGTTTTCAGTTGTAATTTCTAATTCCATATTAAAGCCTCCTTTATCTAAAGTTTGCATAATGATGATAGAAAGATAATTAGATGTGTTATCTGTTTTAGCCTTTCATCATATAATGATTATACACATTTTTGTTAAAATTATTAGTATATAAAATAAAAATTGTATTAAGATAATATATAAAATAACATGATAATTATTTATCAGCATCTTCTTCAGTAATTAATTTCAAATAATCAACATAATATGTTTCAGAAGAATTTTTTAATTGTGAGTTAGCCATTTCCTGCTTTAATTTTATTTCAGCTCTTTTAGCATCACTTAAAACTCCGGCACCGCCTACACAACCACCGGGACATGCCATTCCTTCTAATAAATATCCATTGTATTTTCCTGCTTTTGCTAAAGTAAGCATTTTTTTACACTCTGCAAGTCCTTGTGCACTGACAACATTGACTTCTTTATCAGGATCAATTTTCTTAATAACATTTTTTACAGCATTAGCAACACCGCCACTAGCAGCAAATCCTTTACCATCAGCAGAAGATGTCTGGAGTTCCTCTTCAACTTCTAATTCAGAAAATTCAATTGATTTAGCATCAAATATTCCCATAAGTTCTTCAAATGTAAGAACAAAATCAACATCACTTCTAACGCTTCGTCTGCTTGCTTCAAGTTTTTTAGCAGCACATGGCCCTATAAAAACAACCTTACAATCCGGATGGTCTTTTTTAATCATACGACCTGTTAAAACCATTGGTGTAAGTGCCATTGAAATACAATTTGCATATTCAGGGAAAGTCTTTTTCGCCATTACAGACCATGCCGGACAACAACTTGTTCCCATAAAAGGAATCTTTTCAGGTACTTCTTCAAGGAAATCTTCAGCTTCCTGAATTGCACATAAGTCTGCACCAACAGCAACTTCAATCATATCTTCAAATCCAACAGCTTTTAAAGCAGCGCGTACCTGTGCAGATGTAACAGCACCTCCAAACTGATTTACAAATGATGGGGCTATTGCTGCATATATTGGCGTGTCACTCTTAAGTGCAAGAACAGTCTGGAATATCTGGCTTTTATCGACAATTGCACTAAATGGGCAACTTACAAGACACATTCCACAAGATACACATTGTTCATAATCAATATCTGCACGTCCATATTCATCTGATTTGATAGCGTTCATTCCACATGCTTTTGCACAAGGACGTTCCTGTTTGATAATGGCATTATAAGGACATGCTGAAACACATTTACCACATTTAATACATTTATCCTGATCAATAATAGAACGACCGTTTTCCATATGAATAGCTTTTTTAGGACATACTTCAATACAAGGATGTTCTAAACAACCCTGACATCCGTTAGTTATTAAAATTCGTTTTTCAGGACATGCATGGCATGCAAATTTAATTATATTAATAAGTGGTGGATCATAGTATTTTTCATCAATAGCACTTTTATCAATACCTTCCGAAAGAGGAGCATGTTCAGATACTTTTCTTATAGGGAGTCCGATAGTAGCACGCAATCTTTCTCCTATAATTGCTCTCTCAAGAAAAATATTGTCATAGTAGTTACCGATTTCACCTGGCATAATCTTATATGGTAGTTCTTCCATACGTGAAAAATCTCCACCTTCATATGCCATTCGGGCAACTTCCGTAAATACTTTATGCCTAATCTCAGTTTTATTTGAGTATATACCTCTCATATTTTTATCCTTTCATAGTAATTTAATAAAATAATTCTAATTAAATCTGACAAACTCTACAGTTAAAAACTTTATCATTCATGCAATGATGTCTGATTTAAATTTGCTATGTATGTTGAACTTTAGTAAACAATAGCAATACATACTAAAATTATAACATAGTGTAATTATTTAAAACAAGTTAAATATAGGTAGAAAACGATTCCTTAATTCATTAAAAACATATATAAATTGAACAAATAATATTAATAAGTTGGTAAGGCATAGAAATATATATAATTTTATGGTGGAAAAGTTATTTGTATATGTGATAAAATTGTACGAATAGTTTTAAGACAAAAGAAAAAAATATAAGTAAATATAAAAGAGAGATAAAGAAATGGAAGAAAATAGTGAAATCAGAAATCCGTTAGGGATTGAACCGATAAGTAAGTTGTTGCGTAAATTTGCAATACCAAGCATAGTAGCTATGCTTGTCAGTTCTTTTTATAATATAGTGGATCAGTTTTTTATAGGAAGAACTGTTGGAACATTAGGAAATGCAGCTACGAATGTAGCATTTCCTGTAAGTACAATATGTGTAGCATTAGGTTTACTATTTGGAATTGGTGGTGCGGCAGCATTTAATATTGAAATGGGAAAAGGAAATAAAGAAAAAGCCCCCTTTTATATAGGTAATGTTGTTACAGGAATAATGATACTTGGAACTATAATAGCTATAGGAATATTATTGTTTTTAACACCTTTATTAAAATTTTTTGGATCACCTGACAATGTTTTAGGATATGCTAAAGATTACGTTGGTGTTACGGCAATTGGAATACCATTTCTTATAATGGGACTTGGGGGAGGACATATTATAAGGGCGGACGGAAGCCCTGATTTTTCTATGACATGCAATCTTGTAGGTGCAATAATTAATATAATTCTTGATTATTTGTTTGTTATGGTATTTGATTGGCAAATGAAAGGGGCAGCGTTAGCAACAATTATTGGACAATTTGTTTCGTTTGTCTTAGTGATAAATTATTTAAGGCACTATAAGACAGTAAAGTTAAAGAAAGAACATTTTATTCCTTCTTTAAAATGTATTGGTAGAATTGCATCATTAGGGGTTACACCATTTTCAAATCAGATAGCAATAATGATTGTTCAAATTACATTAAATAAATCTTTGACATACTATGGGGCGTTATCAAATTATGGGGATTCAATTCCGTTAGCGTGTGCAGGCATAATAATGAAAGTTAATCAAATTTATTTTGCTGTGATAATTGGACTATCGCAGGGAATACAGCCAATTGCAAGTTTTAATATAGGCGCAAAAAATTATAGCAGAGTGAAAGAAACATATAAACTAGCTGTTATAAGTGGTACAATAGTATCAGTGATAGCCTTTATAATGTTTCAGGTTTTCCCAAGAAATATCATTAGTATATTTGGAAATGGTACAAAAGAATATTATCAGTTTGCAACAAATTATTTTAGAATATTTTTGTTTATGACATTTGCAAATGCGATACAGCCAATAACTTCAACTTTTAGTACGGCAATTGGAAAACCAATGAAGGGAACTTTTCTTGCACTTACAAGACAGATTATTTTTCTGCTACCTTTAATAGTAGTTTTACCGATGATATTTGGAATAGATGGCATTATGTATGCGGCACCTATAGCAGATGGTGGGGCAGCAGTTATATCAATAATTGTTATACGAGGAATATTTAGAAAAATGGGAGAATAAAATGTACTATATTTATATGTTAAGATGTAAAGACGATTCGATTTACACAGGGATAACTACGGATTTAGATAGAAGAATGAAAGAACATTTTGGAGCAGGAGAAAAAAGTGCAAAATATACAAGAAGTCATGTGGCTTTAAAACTTGAAGCTGCTTGGCAGACAGAAAATAAAGCACTTGCATCTAAATTAGAATATTGGATTAAACAACTAAGCAAAGCACAAAAAGAGATTCTTATAAAAGATGATACGAGAATGGATTCTATTATGGGTGATAGGATTGATGTAAAAAAATATAGTAAGAAATGTTAACAATTAGTTAAATTTTAAATTAAGTTGTTGACAGATTAAAAAATAAGAGTAAAATAATAAACGCTGTTTACAGTTAACGTTGTTAAATATAAACAGTGTTTATTTTTTTGCTAAAGTCTAATTAAGCTTGGAGGTGACAGGATGAAATGAGCGAGTACAATAAGGAACTTGTAGAAAAGGTCATAAAAGGAATGATGAAATTCAGAAAGTTTCATCATCCAAAATTATCTGATGATATTTCAAGAATGGAAGGCAGTATAATATTTTGGCTTGTTAAATCAGAAAAAATGGAAAATAAATCAGTCAATGTATCAGAACTTGCAGAAGGATTGCATGTGTCAATGCAGTCTATTTCAAGAACACTAAAAAGTTTGGAAAATAAAGGATATATAGTAAGAGAAGTAGATTCTGATAATAGAAGGAATACATTAATAAAATTGTCAAAAAAAGGCAATGAACTTGTAGAAAAGAAAAAAAAGGATGTGGAAGGATATTTTGAAAGAGTATTTTCACATTTTACTGAAGAAGAATTACAGCAATATTTGAATTTTCAGGAAAAATTTTATGCAGCTATACTTGAAGAAGGCAAGACATTAAAAAATGAAAAGGAGAATTAAGATGAGATTTTTTAAAAATTTCAAGGGGCATATGCCAATGGTATTTACAATAATAGCATTTTTGTTTATACAGGCTATGTGCGACCTGTCTTTACCTGATTATACAGCATCATTAATTGATACAGGTATTAATAATTCAGGAATTGAATATGCAACACCGGAGAAAATTTCAGAAGAAAGTTATCAGGGAATTGCAATGTGGATGACTGATAAAGAAAAAAGTAAATGGGAGTCTGCATATAAGAAACAAAGTAATGGAAATTATAAGTTAAAAGATAAATCAAAAGAAAACATGGAAAAGTTAGATAAGACTTTTTCAGAACCAATTCTTGTATATTCAATGATTTCTCAGGCACAGGACAAGAAGAACAATAATGAAAATACTGGTCAGGATATGAGTGAGTACATGAAAGAAATTGATATGGATTCTCTTGATAATCAGGCTAAGATGGACTTAGCAGCAGTTCAAAATGGAACTATGACACAGGAACAGTTTATGGCAGCTCATTTCGATTTAATAAGAGATACAGTAAGAGATAAAATGGGGTCAGCAATTGATTCTATGGGAGATTCTCTTGTTCAGTCTTCAGCTATTTCATTTGTAAAAAAGGAATACAAAAAAATCGGAGTAGATGTTGAAACAAAGCAATTTAGTTATTTGTGGAGTACAGGAGCAAAAATGCTTGCAATGGCACTTTTAATGACTGTAAGTGCGATTATTGTTGGTTTCCTCGCATCTAAAGTATCAGCTTCAATCGGTAAAGAGTTAAGAGAAAAAGTATTTAATAAAGTATTGGAATTTTCTGATGCAGAAATTAATAAGTTCTCTACAGCATCATTAATTACAAGAAGCACAAATGATGTTCAACAGATTCAAATGGTATGTGTAATGCTTCTTAGAATGGTTGCTTATGCACCTATTCTTGCTGTGGGCGGCATAATAATGGTTATAAAAACACACTCAGGTATGGAGTGGATTATCGTAGTTGCTGTTGCTGCTCTTTTATGTTTGGTAGCAATATTGATGGCTTTAGCTATGCCTAAGTTTAAAATTATGCAGGATTTAGTTGACAGAGTAAACCTTGTTTCGAGAGAAATTTTAACAGGAATTCCTGTAATAAGAGCATTTAGCAGAGAAAAGAAAGAAGAAGAAAGATTTGATGTTGCAAATAAATCTTTGACAAAGGTAATGTTATTTACAAATAGAGTAATGACATTTATGATGCCACTTATGATGATGGTAATGTATGGAATTACAATATTGATTGAATGGGTTGCAAGCCACAGAATTGATCAGGGTGCTTTAGAAGTTGGGTCTATGACTGCATTTATTACCTATACAATGCAGATAGTTATGTCTTTCCTTATGATAACAATGGTATCAATTATGCTTCCTAGAGCAACAGTTGCAGCAGAAAGAATAGATGACGTTTTAGATACAGATGTTTCTATAAAAGATAAAAAAGAAGCTAAGATGTTAGATGCACCAAAGGGAATTGTAGAATTTAAAAATGTTGATTTTAAATATCCTGATGGAGATACAAATGTTTTAGAGGGAATAGATTTTATTGCTAAACCTGGTGAAACTACTGCTATTATAGGTAGTACAGGTAGTGGTAAGAGTACTGTAGCAAAGCTTATTCCTAGATTTTACGATGTAACAGAGGGACAGATTACAATTGATGGAATTGATGTAAAAGATTTATCACAGAAATCAATAAGGGATAATATTGGATATGTACCGCAAAAGGGAATTTTGTTCTCAGGAACAATTGCATCTAATATAAAATATGGAGCAGAGAATGCATCCGATGAACAAATGTTAGAGGCTGCAACAATTGCTCAGGCAACAGAATTTATTGATTGTAAAGAAGAAAAATATGATAGTCCTATTTCACAGGGTGGAACTAATGTTTCAGGAGGACAGAAACAGCGTTTATCAATTGCAAGAGCAATTGCAAAAAATCCTAGAATATATATTTTTGATGACAGTTTCTCAGCGTTAGACTTTAAGACTGATGCAGCATTAAGAAAAGCATTGAGTCCTAAGGTAAAAGAAAGTACAGTAATTATTGTAGCTCAAAGAATAAGCACTGTATTACAGGCAAAGCAGATTATTGTTTTAGATGATGGAAAGATGGTTGGAAAAGGAACACACAAGGAATTAATGAAGAATTGTGAGGTATATAAGCAGATAGCATCATCTCAGATGTCAGAAGCCGAATTGGCAGCAAGTTTAAATGAGGAGGTGGATAAAGATGAGTAATGAAAATAGAACAAATATAAATCCACCAAGAAGAATGAGAGGACCTATGGGCGGCGGCCGAATGGGGTCAGGTGAAAAGGCTAAAGATTTTAAAGGCACGATTGGAAAATTAATACGATATATTGGAAATTATAAATATGGCGTATTTGCAGTAATGGTTTGTGCAATGTTTAGTGTTGTATTTACTGTTGCAGGACCTAAGGTATTAGGTAAAGCGACAACAGCACTTTCAGAAGGAATTATGAACAAGATATCCGGAAAAGGTGGAATTGATTTTGGATATGTTGGAAAGATACTTATAATTGTTTTGTTATTATATGGAGTAAGTTGCATATTTAATCTTGTTCAGGGATTTGTAATGACGGGTATAACACAGAAAATCTGTTACCGTATGAGAAAAGAAATTTCAGAAAAAATAAATAGAATGCCACTCAAATATTTTGAAAGTAGAACATACGGTGAAGTTTTATCAAGAATTACAAATGATGTAGATACATTAGGAAATGGATTAAATCAAAGTATAACACAGTTAATTACATCTATAAGTACATTAATCGGTGTATTTATTATGATGATAACAATAAGTGTACCGATGACACTTATTACACTTATTACATTACCTGTGAGTATCTTATTAATTAGTTTTGTAATTAAACATTCACAGAAATACTTTAAGAGTCAGCAGGAATATTTAGGTCATATAAATGGTCAGGTAGAAGAAGTATATAGTGGTCATCATATTGTAAAGGCGTTTAATAAAGAAGAAACTGTAAAGAAAGAATTTCATGATACAAATGAAATCCTTTATAAATCAGCTTGGAAATCTCAGTTTTTCTCAGGATTAATGATGCCTATAATGCAGTTTGTTGGAAATTTAGGTTATGTTGGTGTTGCAATTTCGGGTGCTTATCTTGCTATAAATGGAAAAATTGAAATTGGTGATATTCAGGCGTTTATCCAATACGTAAAGAATTTTACACAGCCAATTCAGCAGGTGGCACAGGTTTCAAATATGATGCAGAGTATGGCAGCAGCAGCTGAGAGAGTATTTGAATTCTTAGACGAGGAAGAAGAAGACCAATTCGTAGCAAATCCTGTAGATATAAACACTGTTAAAGGAAATGTTACATTTAATCATGTAAACTTTGGATACAATGAAAATCAGACTATAATTAATGATTTTAGTGCTGATATTAAGGAAGGACAACAGATAGCAATAGTTGGTCCTACCGGAGCAGGAAAGACTACAATTGTTAAATTATTAATGAGATTCTATGATGTAAATAAGGGGCAGATTCTTATTGACGGACATAATGTCAAAGATTTTAACCGAGGCGAACTTAGACAGGAATTTGGAATGGTTCTTCAGGATACATGGTTATTTAAAGGAACAATTATGGAAAATATCCGTTATGGCAGATTAGACGCAACAGATGAAGAAGTAATTGCAGCAGCTAAGAAAGCTCACGCAGACCATTTCATCAGAACTCTTCCGGATGGATATAAAATGGAATTAAATGAAGAAGCAAGTAACATATCACAGGGACAAAAACAGCTTCTTACAATTGCAAGAGCTATACTCGCAGATAATCCGATTATGATATTAGATGAAGCAACATCTTCAGTAGATACGAGAACAGAACAAAGAATTCAGCGTGGTATGAATAATATGCTTAAAGGCAGAACAAGTTTTGTAATTGCCCACAGACTTTCAACTATAAAGAATGCCGATTTAATTCTTGTAATGAAAGATGGAGATATAATCGAGCAGGGAAATCATAACGAATTAATGGAAAAAGATGGATTCTATGCTAAACTATACAATTCACAATGGGCACAGCAGGAAGAAACAGCTTAGTTTTAGAAGATTGATAAAGAGAGAATAATTTTAATGAAAGAGCATCATAAAAAAGTGGTGCTCTTTTATTTATGCCTACAAAAATGTTAAAGAAAAATATGATAAAAATGCACAAAAATAATGCTTTGATTTAATCAATTAATGTTGATTTTAACAAAAATATCTGATAAAATTGTTTCAATAAAAAAGAATAAAGTATTTTAAAAAGAATACATATATTATTGAGAAATATGAGGTATTTGTTATGAAAACAAGTTTTTATACGGGGAAAATAGAGGATGAGTCTGCGATATATTTTGACGCAGACCATTTTAATATTAGTAATGATGGAATAGTGGATGTATCAGATGAACTGCAAAAAGCAGTTAATATGGTTGTAGAAGAATACGGTTATGGAATTGTATTTGTTCCTGAAGGAAAATATCTGTTAAGTAAGACAATTTATATTCCAAAGGCAGTAAGAATAATCGGATATGGAGAAAAAAGACCTGAATTTATATTAAAGGATAATGCATTAAATTTTAATATATCAAAGGAAGACGATAAAGGTCATTTTAGATATTTGTTCTGGTTTGTGGACAGAGTTGTAACGGAAGGGACAAATGTGAATGCAAATGATGCTAATCCGGGAACTTTCTATAGTGCAATGTCTAATGTTAATATTAACTTAGGTAGAGAAAATGATTATGCGGTAGCTTTTAGGACACATTATGCACAACATGCTTTTTTAGCTCACATTACAATTAACGTCAATTCAGGAATGGCAGGAATATATGATGTGGGAAATGAAATGGAGGATATAGAAATTGTCGGTGGAAATTACGGAATAATCACTACAAAGTGTTCTCCGGGATGGCCATTTGTAATGGTAGATACAAAATTTGAAAATCAGAAAAAAGCAGCTATTTTTACAAGAGAGGCAGGTCTTACAATAGTAAGAACTGATGTGAAAAATGTGCCACAGTTTGTAGAGGTACAGGATGAATTTTTTGAAAAATTATATATAGAAGATTCTATATTTAAAAATGTGGATAAATTATTGAATATTGCATTAGAAAATAATTCGTTAACAAGTATTTATGTAAAGAATTGCTATTTAGAAAAATGCAATGTTATCGTAAGTTATAAGGATACAGAAAATACAATAGATAATAAATATGATTGTACACATATAAATGAATATATACATGGAATAACAGCAAGTGATGAGCATCCTGAAAAACAAATTAAAGATATATTATATATAGGAGAAAAGCAAATTGACTATAATGTTTTGTATACAGATTTAAAGACTTTACCTGAAGTAAAACAGTGGATAAATGTTAAGAAAAATGGTCTTATTGGAGATGGAGTTACGGATGATACAAAGGTTCTTAAGGAGTTAATTGAAAAGTATACATATCTTTATTTCCCACAGGGAGAATATTTGCTTACAGATACTATCAAATTAAAAGATGATACAGTTATTATTGGACTTAATCCTGTTTCTACTAAATTTATACTTAAAGATAATGCAGAAAGATTTACCGGATATGGAAAAGGTATAGCATTTATTGAAAGTGGAAAAAGCAACATATTATTTGGTATAGGAATAGAAACAGGTGGAAAAAATCCAAGAGCAATAGGACTTAAGTGGAACGGCGATATTGATTCATATATTAATGATGTAAAAATGTTTGGTGGACATGGAAATCTTGTTAAAGGTACAGGAGCGTTTGAAATGCCTTATAACTCAACAAGAACTGCAGACAGTAATCCTGAGCGTATGTGGGATTATCAGTATCCATCAATAGTCGTTAATGGTGGCGGAGTAATTAAGGATGTGTGGTCTGCAAGTCCTTATGTAACAGCAGGAATAACTATCGAAAATACTGATACACCGGGAAAGATTTATTGTATGTCACTTGAGCATCATTGTAGACATGAATTGTTGATGAATAATGTTAAGAACTGGACAATCTATGGAATACAGACAGAAGAGGAAGTGGCAGAAGGCGAATTTGCAAGACCAATAGAACTACATAATTGTGAAGATATTACATTTGCAATGACATATCATTTTAGAACAATATTTGTAAATAAGCCTTATGATTATTGTGTAAAAACATTTGACTGCAAAAATATTTTATTTATAAATGCACATAATTTCTCACAAATGAAATACACAATCGATAATTATCTTTTGGATGTAAACTCAAATGTAGAAATAAGAACATGGCAGGCAACAAAGATTGATATAAAGGGAAATGTTGGCAGAAATATTAGAATAACTAAAACTAATGAACCACAAAAATTATATAGTGGATTCAGATTCCCTGACGGAGGGATTTGTAATCAAAAAGGTGATTTCTATTTTGTAGACAGTCTTGATAAGAAAATTTATTGTGTAGACGGAAAAGATTATAAACTTACTGAAATATTTGAATCACCTTATAAAATTAATTCTGTAGGATTTGATACAAATGACAGAATAATAATTGTTGGAGAATATGTGATTCCAAAGAATGCTACAGTAGATGGAAAAAAACAGGAAAATATGTTGCCTTCGGACTCATATGGTACTTCATATGGATTTTGGTACAACAGAGATGCTTATACAATAGTATTTACGTTAGATGATAATGGAGAAATGCAACCATTAGATATGGTGGAAATGGGCAAAATAGAACCTGATAGAGTTATATATCCGGGTAATAGATGGAGAGATGGTTCAGATTATAAAGAAGTTTTAGGATATAAGCCTGAAAAAGCTTGGATAGCAATGGACAAAAAGACAATAATACCAAATCACTATGACTTAATAAGAAGCAATAATTTATCAATTTCATCATGTGGAGAAAAAATGTATTCAATTGATGAGATGTATAAAAGAGTATTTGAGTGTACAGTTGATAAAAATGGTTATCTTAAAAATCCTGAAGTTATAATTGAAGAGGGAGATTATTGCGTTAGAAAAAATAAGAATAATATTTTAGTTGGTGATGACGACGTAAAAATATATAGAGATGGTAAATTTATAAAATCTATCCATGTAGAATCAAGACCGTCTACATTTGATATAGGTGGAGAAAATAAAGACGTTTTATTTATAACTGCAAGGGATGGAATTTATGTGGCAAAAATTGATTTGGAGGAGAATGATGAATAGAAAGGTTTATATTGCAGTAACAGCAGCACTTGCATCGATGTTATTGTGGGGATGTGGAGAAAGTGAAAACAAAACAGCTAAAAAGAATGCAACACAAAATGTTACTGAGGTACAGACAGAAGAGAAAATAGAAAATGCAATTGACTATGAAAGTGATGGTGAACCTGTAAAAGATGCTACAGTATTTGGAGAAAATACATATGTATTTTCTCCGGAAGATGATAAAAATGAAATTCAGTCTAAAGTAGATGAAATTTATAAAAAACAGGAAACAAATCAGTTCGGAAAAGAGAGATATGCAATTTTATTTAAACCGGGTGCATATGATACAGCATTATCTGTAAATGTTGGTTATTACACACAGGTATCAGGACTTGGAGTTTTACCTACAGATACAAATATTAACAAGTTGTGGGTCAACGCTGACTGGATGTATCATAATGCAACATGCAATTTCTGGAGAAGTGCAGAGAATTTTTCAGTAAATGAATATTGTATGTGGGCAAATTCACAGGCGGTTTCACTTAGAAGAATGAAGTTTAATGATGGAATGGTTCTCAGTGATGGAGAAGGGTGGTCAAGTGGTGGATTTATGGCTGACTGCTATTCAAATGGAACAGTTTCATCAGGGTCACAGCAGCAGTATCTTACAAGAAATGATTTTTGGAGATTGTGGGATGGCGGAGTTTGGAATATGGTTTTTGTTGGGATTGATACTGTAAGAACTCCGGCAGGAACATGGCCGTATTCGCCATATACAAAAGTGCAGACTACACCTGTTATTCAGGAAAAGCCATACCTTACATATGATGAAGAATATGGATACGGAGTTATTGTTCCTGAACTTAGGACAGATGCTGTTGGAGTATCATGGGAAAGTGGAACAAAGGGTAAATTTGTCAGCTTAAATAAATTCTACATCGCAAATCCAAATACGGATGATGCAGATACAATTAATGAGGCTTTAGCAGCAGGCAAAAATTTATTACTAACGCCTGGAATTTATGAAATAAATAAACCGTTAAATGTTAAAAATAGTGATACAATAGTATATGGAATGGGAATGGCAACAATTGTATCTGTCAATGGAAATAAAGCAATGAAAATAGCAGATGTTGACGGGGTGAAAATAGCAGGAGTGTTATTTGAAGCAGGTGAAAAAGAGTCAGATACATTGCTTGAAGTAGGTGCAAAAAAGAGTGATGTTTCTCATGGGGCAAATCCTACAACTTTAAGTGATGTATACTTTAGAGTTGGAGGCTCAAGCTACGAAGGAAAAGTTAAAAATTGTATTACAGTAAATAGTAATGACGTTATTGGCGACAATTTATGGGTATGGAGAGCAGATCATGGAGATAATGTGGCATGGGACAAAAATACAGCAAAAAATGGTGCTGTAATTCATGGTGATAATGTAATTATGTACGGATTGTTTGTAGAACATTTTCAGGAATACCAGACAATATGGGATGGAAATGGTGGAAGATTATACTTCTATCAAAGTGAGATACCTTATGATGTTCCAAATCAAAGTGAATTTATGAGCAATAATGGTAAAGTAAATGGATTTGCGTCATTAAAAGTGGGAGATAATGTATTAACATTTGAAAGTTATGGCGTAGGTGTATATAGTTACAATAGAGATGCTACTATTACAATAGATAGAGCAGTAGAGGTCCCTGATATTGAAGGAGTAAAATTACATAACACGGTAACCGTTATGTTAAATGGACATCCGGGAATAGAACATGTAATCAATAACAGTGGATACGGAGTAAAATCATCCGGCGCAACAGCAAGAATAGTGGAATATGAAAATGGAGAACAGAATAATATGGTCTCTCGGAATCTTGAGTAATCATACCAGCAAAATGATGGAATTAAAGTGGAGGCTTTAATAAAAAGGGAATCGGGAAGTCTTGATTTTACTGGCTTAGAGACTCCGAGAGATTATTAATAAATAAAGGAGGAAAAGAAATGATACTTGATGAATGTTATGTACTGCAAAATGGAGTAAAGATTCCTAAATTAGGATTAGGTACATGGCAGATACCAAATGGAAAAGACACATACGATGCTGTTTCATATGCTTTAGAAACAGGATATAGACATATTGATACCGCAGCAGCATATGGCAATGAAGAAAGTGTTGGCAAAGCAGTAAGAAATTCAGGAATACCAAGAGAAGAAATATTTATAACTACAAAACTTCCTGCCGAATGTAAAGGCTATGATATTGCTAAAGAATGCTTTAACAAATCAATGGAAACACTTAATTTAGGATATATTGATTTGTATCTAATACATGCACCTTGGCCGTGGGATGAGTGGGGAAAAGACTGTACAGAAGGAAACATAGCAAGCTGGCAGGCTATGGAAGAAATTTATGAAGCAAACGAAGCTAAGAGTATCGGAGTATCAAATTTTGCAAAACAGCATTTAGAGCCGGTGTTAGAAATTGCTAAGATAGTACCAATGGTAAATCAAATCTGCTTCCATATAGGTAACAGACAGGAAGAGACTATTGAATTTTGCAATAAATATAATATGCAGATAATGTCATATTCTCCGCTTGCAACAGGAAATATTGTAAATGACAAATATATAGAAGTAATTGCAAGAAAATATGGTGTTACAATACCACAGGTGTGTATAAGATATTCGTTACAAAAAGGCAATGTTGTAATTCCTAAATCTACAAAGAAAGAACGTATAATAGAAAATTCAAAAGTAGATTTTGAATTAACAAAAGAAGATATGGAATATTTAGACAAAAAATAAATATAGAAATAACACAAAATCATAGAAAAATCCTATGATACACTTAAGGTTAATTAACTGAACCTAAAAGAGTTAGAACTAAAATTGGGTAATCGAAGTTTTTGATGGTTTGTCAATCTATTTGATGGTCTTACGTGAGGGTTTGTGATATTAACTAAAGGCATTTGTCACCGCCGGTTCAAATTGACAGCGGATTTTGCTTAGAACCAAAGGTTCTAACAGCAAAATATAGCTGGAGATTTAGAACTGCTGCGAGTGACAAGCAGCGCGAGCGTTATTAAGTTGATATCACAAACCCTCACAATTAAGAAATCTAAAAATTAGAAAATCAACGTAACTTTAAAGTGCATCATAGGAGTTTTTTATATCCATCCACCATCAACAGTGATAATCTGACCGGTTAAATAATCACTGCCATTTACTAAAGAGAGTGCAGTCAATGCAATGTCTTTAGGAGTTCCAATACGTCCGGCAGGAATATCGGTTACAATTTCATTGATATCATCTGAAGAAAGGTGGCTGTTCATATCAGTATCAATAATTCCACATGAAATGGCATTAACCTGAATATTTGAAGGCGCGAGTTCTTTAGCTAAAGCTTTTGTAAAAGAATTAATTGCACCTTTAGTTGCTGAGTATGCGACTTCACATGAAGCACCGACATTTCCCCATACAGAAGAAATGTTAATTATTTTACCTGAATGGTTATGCAAAAAATGAGGAACCAGTTCTTTTGACAAAAATATAGGCGCTGTTACATTTGTATTCCAAATATAATTCCAATCGTCAATTGATAAATCCTGAATTAATCCAACAACAGATATTCCTGCATTGTTAATAAGAACGTCAACTGAAATATTATTATTCTTTAAAAATTTAATTAAATCAGATATAGTTGACTGCTTTGATAAATCACCCTGAAACAGGAAAATATTAACATTATATTTTGAAAGCTCATTTTTTAAAGAACTTAGGGTGTCAATATTATTGTGACAGGTTGCTACGATATTAAAACCATTTTGAGCAAAGATAATTGCAATTTGTTTGCCGATTCCACGGGAGGCTCCCGTTATTAAAACTGTTTTATTCATAATTAATATAATATCAGTAATGAAAAATTAGTTATATTAAAACTTCAATGTATTGAAAAATATAAACGTATAAAAAGTTTTTACACAGAAGTATAAAAAGTTTGTATTTATAAAATTTTTTATGTTAAAGTATTTCAAAACATTAAAACTTTTCCATAGTTGATAAAATCCTTCCTAAAAACTATTATCAACACAATAATAACACATATTTAATATAAATTAATATAGATATAGTAAATTTAGAATAATATAAATTAATATTTAGATATTAAAATACAATGAAGTAATTTGCCACAAAATTGATTTAATTTGTTCACAAAAAGCAAATAGATAACTGGTAATATATAAAATTGTTGTAGGAAGCATTATGAAAATGACACTTATTTAATGCACTATTGATAGTGTAATAGTGGCATGAATTGTCAAAGTATCTTTGTTGACAATAATAGACAGTGTTGTTATAATGTACAACGTAATAATTTTGTAATAAATAGTGAAAGTACACGGAGGTTTACATGAAGCACTATAGAAATATGACAGCGTTAGCGTTTGGAGTATTAGCAGGAACAGTAATTTTTGCAGGTGGAAAAACGGTAGCGGCTGACACATTAGACACTGAGATTGCAGGTGCTGGAATTGCAGTTGCGTTGAATGATTACACAGCAGGTGTTGCAACAGAAGCAGAAACACAGGCTACAGATATTTCAACTTTAATTCCACAGCAGTCGGCAGAAGAAGCACAGCAACAGGCAGCTCAGGCAAGTAAAGATAAGGAAAACAAATATTTTGAGGATATTGCAATTACATCTGTAACAGGTGATGATTACGTAAACGTAAGAAAGAAACCTAGTACTGAAAGTAAAGTTGTTGGTAAAGTATACAGCAATTGTGGCGCAGTTATTCTTGAAACAACAGAAGACGGATGGTACAAAGTCAGATCCGGAAACGTAACAGGTTACATAAAAGCTGATTATTTTGTAACAGGTTCAGAAGCAGAAGATTATGCATTGGATGCAGGTTATGTTATTGCTAATATGAATGACACAGGTATTCGTGTTAGAACAAAGCCTACTACAGAATCAGAAGTTGTGACTAACGTTTACCAGAATGAACATTATGTTATTAAGAAATTTAGTAAAGATGGATCATGGGTTAAGATTAAGATGAAGAAACCTGATGGCGAAGGAAGTATGAGTGGTTGGGTTTCAGCAGATTTCGTTGATGTTACAATAGATATGGATACTGCAATTACACTAAAAGAAGAAAAGGCTATGCAGGAAGCAATTTTAGCTGAACAGCAAAGAGAAGCAGAAGCAGCTCAGGCAGCTATAGATGCACAGCAACAGGAACAACAGAATCAGAGTAATACATCAGTTAATTATAATTCAAGTAGTTCAAGTTCAAGTAGTAGCAGTTCATCAAGTAGCAGTAGTTCATCAAGTAACTCAAGTTACAGTAAACCTGCAACAAGTAATAGCTCAAGCTCAAGCAGTTCATCAAGTAGCAGTAGTTCATCAAGCAGCTCGAGTAGCTCAAGCTCATCAGGTAGTGCTGCTGCAGTTGTAGCATATGCTAAACAGTTCTTGGGCAACCCATATGTTTATGGTGGCTCAAGTTTAACAAATGGAACAGACTGCTCAGGATTTACAATGTCAGTATATAAGCATTTTGGATATAGCTTGAATAGATCATCATATACACAGGTATACAATGGTGCAAGTGTATCAACAGGAAACTTACAGGCAGGTGACTTGGTATTCTATAAATATGGTGGCAATTCAATTAGCCATGTTGCTATTTACATAGGTGGTGGACAGATTATTCATGCATCTACAGAAGAAACTGGTATTATTATCAGTGGTGTAGGTTCACCTTGTGCAGCAAGAAGAATTATGAACTAAGAATAACATATAAAATAAGACCGAATTTTTCGGTCTTATTTTTTTGGCTCTTTGTCAAGCGTGGGGGTAATCCGAGTTTATACCAGGCTGTTAATAACATTCACAGCCCATGTTTCTTTTTAGTTAAATATGTTGGTAATTAGGGAGTAAAAAAGTAAATTGTTTTAGAATTTCGAAATTAATTCTTAAAGTATTAATCCGCACTGAGAAAATGGTTCATAATATTGGAAAAAAGTCAATAAAAAAATAGTGAAAATTACCAAAGAAAATCATTTTTATTACTAATACACAAAACAGACGTTCTTTTACGCCATAAAACAAAATACGACATGAATCAACAAAAAATAATGTTAATAGTGTTAATAACTAGATTGATAACTTGTTTTAAAGGGAAAAATGCCAAAAGAATATGTTAATAACTCAAATAATGGAGGAAAATGAATGTTAATAAGTTAAGGTGTCAAATTGTGCAATTTATACAAAAACATATGTCGAAAAAGATGTATGGAAAAATAGTGTAAATTTGTTAATAAAATAACACAAAATAAATGTGAAAAACTTGTAAATAAAGTTTGCTTTTCGCTTGTTAAATCTTATGATTATATGGTATAATTAATCCATCAGAAACGGAAAGGAAGTGGTACCATGAAAATTAAAATCATAGGTAGAGGCATTGAGATTACAGACGGATTAAGACAGGCAGTAGAGGACAAACTTAGCAAGCTTGAGAAGTATTTTGTACCAGATACAGAGATTATTGCCAGACTCAGTGTTGAAAAGGACAGTCAGAAGATTGAGGTAACAATTCCAGTAAAGGGAACTATTATTAGAGCAGAGGAGGAAAGCAGCGACATGTACGCTACAATCGATTTAGTATTAGAAACGATTGAGCGCCAGCTTGTTAAACATAAAAATAAACTTGTTGACAAGAAGAAATCATATAAAGAGTTATTTACATCAGAATTTATAGATGCAGATTACGAAGATGAAGAAGAAACAATAAAGATTGTTAAGAGTAAGAAATTTGGAATTAAACCAATGGATCCTGAAGAAGCTTGTGTTCAGATGGATATGCTTGGACATAATTTCTTTGTTTTCCTTAACTCAGAAACGGATGAAGTAAACGTTGTTTACAAGAGAAAAGGAAATACATACGGATTAATTGAACCGGAATTTGATTAAGATAGTTAAATAAATATTTAGATAATTATAAAAAGGAACTGCAAATGGTAAATGCCATTTGCGGTTCCTTTTTTGGCTCTTTGTAAAGAATGGAGTAAACCAAGTTTATAACCGGGATGCTAATAACATTCACAACCTCGAACTTTTCTTTTGCATACAGAAAACTAAGATTACAAATTATAAACATTGGATGCATTAAATGTTTATTAAGTAATATGGTGCAAGAGATTAATTAAAGAATAGAATCAAAAGCAATAGAACTGTAATATAAATATAAAAATATTTTTATGAACATATAATAAATATTTAGATGTTAAAAACGATTCAAAACAAAACTGACTAGACAATTTGCATAAAAAATATGGCTGCCAAATATCGAAATATACAAAAATTACGTTTACGAATAAAAGCAGTTTTATTTTATAGAAAAAAAGTGGGGTAAATTTTATAATATAAACAGTGCAGTAAAACGTAAAACGTTAGGGGTTTTGCTATATGAGGTTTAGATTGCACGCTACGATTGGGCGCACATATGTGCAATATATTGAGGAGGTTTTGATTATGCGAAATGTAAAAAGAATTGGCAAGAAATTGCTTGCTTCTTTTTTGTGTGTAACAATGACAGCAGGATTACTTACGGGTCTATATACATACAAGAACAATAAAGAAGTAAAAGCAGCAACAACAGGTTTTACCAGCAATGATTTCTTAAAATGTGATGGTACATCAATTAAGAATAATTATGGTAAAGGAAACATGGTGTACTTAAGAGGTACAAATACGGGAGGATGGCTTGTACAGGAAAGTTGGATGTGTTCTACAAATGTACGAGACCAGAAAACACTTATGTCAAATCTTGAAAACAGATTTGGAAAAAATACTATGTATGAATTACTTGATTTGTATGAAAACAACTATTGGTCAGAATCAGATTTTGACAATTGTAAGGAAATGGGAATGAGTGCAATAAGGGTTCCGTTTACTTACATGAATCTATACAAATATGACAATTCTAAGTCAGATTGGGTTCTTAGGGATGATGCTTTTAAAAAACTTGATTGGTTTGTTGAAGAATGTAGTAAGAGAGGAATTTATGTAATTTTAGACTTACACGGAGCATTTGGTTCACAAAACGGACAGGATCATTCAGGGGAAGTAATTGACAACGTATCTGACGTAACGTTTTTCTCGAATAACTATTATAAAAATAAAACATTAGAATTATGGAAGACAGTAGCGGCTCATTATGCAGGAAATCCGGCAGTGGCAGCTTATGATACCTTAAACGAACCGGGAGAAAAAGCCGGAACTACATCTTCTAAGCATTGGGCATTTTATGATCAGATGTATAAAACAATAAGATCAGTTGACCCTGACCATATTATCATTATGGAATCATGTTGGGGAACTGCAAATCTTCCAAAACCATCAGATTATGGATGGAGCAATGTAATGTATGAATATCATCACTATACATGGAATTATATTAGTGATTTACAGGGACAGAAAGATTCATGTAAAAATCTTATTAACAGCATAAATAATGCTAATTATGGAGTTCCTACATATATAGGTGAATATACATGTTTTGGATTGGAAGATGCATGGACATATGTTATGGATGAATTTAACAAGGCAGGATGGAATTACACATCATGGGCATATAAAACAAATAATTCGGGTTCATGGGGAATTTATCAGGAAAAGACAACGCAGAAGGTAAATCCTACATCGGATTCTTTAGCAGATATTAAGGCTAAATGGAGCAAGGATTCAATTGGCACAGGTTCAAAGAGTAGTAATGGAATTGTGTATAATACAATGAAAAAAGCTATGCCGGGAACAATTGTTTTTGCTGATAAGGCATTAACAGATGCGGATTATTTCTCAATTAAGGCAACTATAAATAACAAATATGTTTGTGCGGATAATTATGGACAGTCTAATTTAGTAGCTAACAGAGATTCTGCCGGTGCATGGGAACAATTTAGAGTTATTTATAATTCAGATGGAACAGTATCTTTCCAGTCTAGAGCAAATAATAAATATTTATGTGCTGTTTTTGATGATACAGATAAAGAAAACCCGGTAATTCCAAGAAGTAATGCAATTGGAACATGGGAAAAATTTTATGTTGAAAAACAGAGTGATGGAACATATGCGATTAAAACATATTTAAATAATTATTATGTTCAGACAGATATAAATGATACAACATCAGGAATATTACATGCCTGTGGAACTTCAGTTGGAACATGGGAAAAGTTTGCACTGGAAGCATCTAATGCATCTGCAATTCCTGGAAATAGCCAACCTGAAGAAACAACTACACAGTCAATAGCTGAAACAACAACTACACAGCCTGTAACAGAAACAACAACTGAAGCTGTGACAAAACCACAGACTGAAGGAAAATTAATTTCAAAGAACAAAACAGTAACAGTTTCAGGAAACGAAAATGATACATTTACAGGAAAAAATATAGTTGATGGTGATGATGGAACAAGATGGTCATCAGACTTTGCAGATAATGCGTGGGCATGTATTGATTTGGGTAAGACATATGAAATTAATAATATGGTGCTTAAATGGGAAGCAGCTTATGCAACAGAATACAGAATAGAAATTTCAAATGATGGCGCTTCCTGGACAACTGCAAAGACATTAAATAATCAGACAGGAGGAACTACAACAGTATCTCTTAACGGAGTAAAGGCCAGATATGTAAAGATGCAGGGTGTTAAGAGAGCGCTCCCTTATGGATATTCTATATGGGAAGTTGAAGTTTATGGAAATGAAACTCAGGATGATTCAGAGCCTGAAGTAAATGTAGATATACCTGACACACAGGGCAAATATGGAAACAATTTTAAAGCAGTAGCGTACTATCCAAACTGGTATGGAGATATTACATCAAGCATTCAGTGGGATAAATTAACTACAGTAATATATTCATTTGCGTTGCCAAATGCATCAGGTGTACTTGATTCTGTAGACGGTTCTGCAAATGTAATTAACAGTTTGATTGAGGCAGCTCATAATAGTGGAACAAAAGTAGAAATGGCAGTTGGAGGCTGGTCATATTCAGATGGAAGTTTGTGCCAGTATGCATTTGAAAAAGCAACAAATACTGACGCAAAATGCAGAAGCCTTGCAAATAGTATTTTATCAGTAGTTGATAAGTATGGATTCGATGGTGTTGATATTGACTGGGAATATCCAACAGCAAGTTCAGCAAATCAATTTACGTCATTCATGAGATATTTGAGAGAAGGATTAACAAAGAGAGGATTGACATTATCGTCAGCAGTTGCTGCTACCAGTGGAACATATCAGACTGATGAAGTTCTTAACATGGTTGACTGGATTAATGTTATGGCATATGACGGAGATAGTGGGGCAGGACATTCACCATATAGCTTACTTACAAATTCATTTAACTATTGGAACTCAACAAGAAAAGTAGACGCGTCTAAAATTGTACTAGGTGTACCTTTCTATGAAAGACCTAACTGGGCGTCATATGCAGATGTAGTTGCTAATAATTCAGCAAATGCATATAAAGACTCAGCAGTTATTAACGGAACAACAGTTTACTATAATGGTTTAGATACAATGGCTAAGAAAGCTACATTTGCAGCACAGAATGCTGGTGGTATCATGATTTGGGAAATTAGCCAGGATAGTAAAAATGCTACATATAGTTTGTTGAACCAAATTTACAAATCAGCTACGGCTATTGTTGGTACAGGTGGAAAAGCTACAGTAACGCAGGTACCGGGAACTGTAAAAGTAGATTCGTTTGGTGGAAAGACAAGTTCAATTACAATGAATACATTTGATAATACAACATATGCAGGAAATTTAACAAATGGATCATATTTAGACTATTATATTAAAGTCCCTTCAAAGGGTAATTATACAGTTGATTTGAAATTAGCTGCCGGAGATAGCAAATATAATGCAGATAACATAATTGTGAAGTTAAATGATAATAATGCGGCAACAATGGCAATTACAGCAAGCAATTCATGGACAAACTTTATTAGTCATAAAGTTACAATTAATTTTGCAGCAAAAGGAACATATAAATTAACTTTAGTTGTAAATGGAGGAGCATGTAACATAGCTGATTTTACAGTTGAAAAAGAAACACAGACTATTCCGGAAGAAACAACAACTACAACAAAGGAACAGGAAACAACTACAAAAGCACCTGAAACAACAAAGGCACCTGAAACAACTACAACAAAGGCATCAGAGACAACAACTACAACAAAAGCGCCTGAGGTTACAACAAAGACACCTGAAACAACAGAAAATGTAAGCCGGTATCCAACATGGGATAGTAATACTGTATATACAAATGGAAACAGAGTTTACTATAACGGCAAAGTATATCAGGCTAAATGGTGGACAGTTGGTGAGAATCCTGAAACTTGTGGACAGTGGGGAGTATGGAAACAAGTGTGATGTTAACAAATATTTTACAAAATAGTAACAGTATGCAGGGGATAATATGTTGAATAAAAAACTCTTAAGTGATACAATATGCTAGTGTGATTATAAGGTTATTGAAACGTTATTATCATAGAAATACATAATTGGGAGTATATAATGAGCGCATTTAGTAAAGTATTTGGCACTTATAGTGACAGAGAGATTAAAAGAAATCAGCATACGCTAGATAAGATTGAAAGCTACAGACCGGCTATGATGGAATTGTCGGATGAACAGCTTAAAGATAAAACGACAGAATTCAAGGATAGATTATCAAAAGGAGAGACTTTGGATGATTTACTTCCGGAAGCATTTGCGGTAGTAAGGGAAGCTGCGAGAAGAGTTCTTAATACAGAACACTATAGAGTTCAGCTTTTAGGTGGTATTATTCTTCATCAGGGTAGAATTGCAGAAATGAAAACAGGTGAAGGTAAGACACAGACATGTTTACTTCCGGCATATTTGAATGCTTTGGAAGGAAAAGGAGTTCATATTGTTACAGTAAATGAATATCTTGCAAACCGTGATGCTGAATGGATGGGACAGGTTCACAGATTCTTAGGTTTAACTGTTGCATGTGTTACTGCTGATATGGATCATGATGCTAAGAAGGCAGCATATGATTGTGATATTACATATATAACAAATAATGAATTAGGATTTGATTACTTAAGAGATAACATGGTCGTTTACAAGGAACAGCTTGTACAGAGAGGATTACATTATTGTATCATCGATGAAGTTGACTCTGTTTTAATTGATGAAGCAAGAACACCTTTGATTATTTCAGGTCAGAGCGGTAAGTCTACTAAGTTGTACGAAGCTTGTGATATTCTTGCCAGACAGATGGAAAGAGGTACAGCAAGCCCTGAATTAAGTAAGATGGACGCTATTATGGGTGTTGACATTGAAGAAGATGGAGACTTCCTTGTAAACGAAAAGGACAAGATTGTAACATTAACTGCTCAGGGTATTGAGAAGGTTGAAAAATTCTTCCATATTGACAATTATGCTGATGCAGAGAATCTTGAATTGCAGCACAATATGATTTTAGCATTAAGAGCGCATAATCTTATGTTTAAAGATCAGGATTATGTTGTAAAAGATGATGAAATTCTCATTGTAGATGAATTTACAGGACGTATTATGCCGGGCCGTCGTTATTCAGACGGATTGCATCAGGCGATTGAAGCTAAGGAGCATGTAAAAGTTAAGAGAGAAAGTAAGACACTTGCAACTATTACATTCCAGAATTTCTTCAACAAATATGATAAGAAAGCCGGTATGACAGGTACAGCCCTTACAGAAGAAAAAGAATTTAGAGATATTTACAGCATGGATGTTGTAGCAATACCTACAAACAGACCTGTAGCAAGAATTGATCATGATGATGCTGTATTTAAAACAAAGAAAGAAAAATTACATGCAGTTATAGAAGAAATAAAGAAATCCTATGCTAAGGGACAGCCTGTATTGGTTGGTACAATTAACATAGATGCATCTGAAGAAATAAGTGCATTATTAAAGAAGGAGGGAATTCCTCATAAAGTTTTAAATGCTAAGTATCATGAATTAGAAGCTGAAATCGTAGCAGAAGCAGGACGTCACGGTGCGGTTACCATTGCTACAAATATGGCAGGTAGAGGTACAGATATTAAACTTGATGATGAAGCAAGAGCAGCAGGTGGATTAAAGGTACTTGGAACAGAAAGACATGAATCAAGACGTATTGATAACCAGTTAAGAGGTCGTTCAGGACGTCAGGGAGATCCGGGTGAATCTAAATTCTACATCTCATTGGAAGATGATATAATGAGATTGTTCGGTTCAGAAAGACTTATGTCTGTGTTTAATGCATTAGGAGTTCCTGAGAATGAAGAAATTCAGCATAAGTCATTAAGCAAAACAATCGAAAGAGCTCAGAAGAAGATTGAAGGAAATAACTTTGGTATTAGAAAGAACTTATTAGAATTTGATAAAGTAAATAATGAACAGCGAGAAATTATTTACTCAGAAAGAGAAAAAGTTCTTAACGGCGATAATATGAGAGATGCCATTGTTAAGATGATTACAGATGTAGTTGAAAATGAAGTTGATACTTACATTGGAGATAATCAGCCATCATCTGAATGGGATCTTACTGGATTGAATCAGAGTATTCTTGAAATTATGCCAATAAAGCTTTCATTGACAAAGGATGAAATCCTTAATTTATCAAAGGCTGAATTTAAGCAGACACTTAAGGCGGCAGCAGTTAAATTATATGAAGATAAAGAAGCAGAATTCCCTGAACCCGAACAGATAAGAGAAATTGAAAGAATTGTTCTTCTAAAGGTTATTGATAGAAAATGGATGGATCATATCGATGATATGGATCAGTTAAAACAGGGAATAGGCCTTATGGCTTATGGACAGAAAGATCCTGTTGTAGAATATAAGATGCAGGGTTACGAAATGTTTGAAAATATGATTCTTAATATCAGATTTGAAACAATAAAAATGTTAATGCATCTTCAGGTAGAACAAAAAGTTGAGCGAGAAGAAGTTGCTCAGGTTACCGGAACAAATAAGGATGATGAAGGAGTTAAAAAGCCAAAGCACAGAGATGTTGCTAAGGTATATCCAAATGATCCTTGTCCATGTGGATCTGGTAAGAAATATAAACATTGCTGTGGAAGAACACATTAAGAGGAAGAGGACAGGACAACACCTGTCCTTTCCTAGTGTTAACAGAAAGTAAAGCAATAAATTGAAACAGTAAATTATATCTGTTAAAAATATAGGAGAAAAAAATGAACGAAGTTCATTTTTTCCTATAAATGTTTCCGACGAATAGCCACTGACCGAAGGGAGGGGGCAATACATATTATAGGAGAGAGTGATGATAGAATTAGATGAAATAAAATATCGATTGACTCCATATGAAAAAGAATTAGACGAAATAAAAGATGCTTTGGATTTGCAAAATAAAGAAGAAAGAATCATTGAGCTAGAAAGAACAATGGAAGCTCCGGGCTTTTGGGATGATATGGACAAAGCACAAAAATATATGAAAGAGCTCAAAAATTTAAAGGATTCAATAGAAACATATAATAATTTAAAGAGTTTGTATGATGACATTTTAGTCTTAATAGAAATGGGAGAAGAGAGTGAAGATGCAGAAATTGCTGAAGAGGCGAAAAGTTCAATGGATGAATTTGCTTCTAAAGTGGATGAAGTAAAGATAAAAACTCTTTTGTCAGGTGAATATGATAAATATAATGCAATATTAAAGTTAAATGCAGGGGCAGGTGGAACAGAATCCTGTGATTGGACAAGTATGTTGTATAGAATGTATACGCGTTGGGCTGAAAGTAAAGGATTTACAACTCAGGTTTTAGATTTTCTAGAGGGTGAAGAAGCGGGAATAAAATCCATAACTGTGCAGATTAATGGAGAAAATGCATATGGGTATTTAAAATCAGAGAGAGGTGTTCATAGACTTGTAAGAATATCTCCTTTTAATGCAGCAGGAAAAAGACAGACTTCATTTGCTTCATGTGATGTAATGCCTGATATAGAAGAAGACTTAGATGTTGAAATTAATGATGATGATATCAGAATAGATACATATCGTTCAAGTGGAGCAGGTGGACAGCACATTAACAAAACCTCATCGGCAATAAGAATTACTCATTTACCAACAGGCATAGTAGTTCAATGTCAGAATGAACGTTCACAGTTGCAAAATAAAGATAAAGCAATGAAAATGCTCAAAGCTAAATTGTATCTTTTAAAACAGCAGGAAGAACAGGAAAAGAAATCAGGAATCAGAGGAGAAATAAAAGAAATAGGCTGGGGAAGTCAAATAAGATCATATGTAATGCAACCGTATACTATGGTAAAAGACCATAGGACAAATGAAGAAACAGGGAATGTAAGTAGTGTTTTAGATGGCAATATAGACCAGTTTATAAATGCATATTTAAAGCAAAATAGTATACAGGGAAAATAAATTAGTATGCAAAGTAACGAAAAATAAGTTGCAGTATAAAATTAACTATGTTAAAATTTTGAAAGTGTATACATAAATTTGTTATGCAAATAAGCAATGATAATGAAACAAGCGAGGAAGAGATAATGATTAATGTAGCAATTTTAGGATACGGAACAGTAGGCTCCGGAGTGTTTGAAATTTTAGATACAAACAAAAAATTGATTGGGGAAAAAGCAGGACAGGAGATAAACGTAAAATATGTTTTAGACCTTAGAGATTTTCCTGGTGACCCATGTGAATCAGTATTGGTTCATGATTTTAATACTATTTTGGAAGATGATGAAGTTGAAATTGTTATTGAAGTTATGGGCGGATTAAAACCAGCTTACGATTTTGTGAAAAAATCACTTTTAGCAGGCAAGAGTGTTTGTACATCAAATAAAGAATTAGTAGCTAAATATGGCGCAGAGTTAATTCAGATTGCAAAAGACCACAACAGAAACTTCTTGTTTGAAGCAAGTGTTGGAGGTGGAATACCGATTATAAGACCGTTAAATCAGCATATTACAGCAGATGAAATTTGTGAGATTGCAGGTATCTTAAATGGAACTACAAATTATATCCTTACAAAAATGGATAAAGAAGGTGCAGATTTCCAGACAGTATTAGCACAGGCACAGGAATTAGGATATGCAGAACGTAATCCGTCAGCAGATATAGAAGGATTTGACGCAGTTAGAAAGATAGCAATATTAGCATCACTTGCTTATGGCAAATCAGTTGATTTTGAAGATGTATATACAGAAGGAATAACAAATATTACAGATATAGATTTTAAATATGCGGCAGCTATGGGAAAATCTATAAAGTTATTAGGAAAATGTAAAAAAGAGGCAAACGGAATAGTTGCATCTGTAACACCAAGATTATTATCACCAAGTCATCCATTGTTTAACGTTGAAGGCGTTGTAAATGGAATCTTAGTAAGAGGAAACATGGTTGGTGATTTAGTATTTATCGGTAGTGGCGCAGGAAAACTTCCAACAGCAAGTGCAGTTGTATCAGACGTTGTAGATGCTGTAAGACATTTGAATATTCCTGTGACAGTTATATGGGATAAAGAAAAGTTAGAATTATTAGAATTTGGCAAATCAAGAAAGTCTTTCTTTGTTCGTGTTGAAGGTGATGAAAAAGATAAGATTGAAGAAGCGTTTGAAAATGTAACATACATAGATGCAGGAATTGAAAATGAAATTGGTTTTGTTACAAGACCGATGTCAGAAGATGAATTTAAGGCTGCATCAGAAAAATTAGAGAATATTATTACAAGAATAAGAATTGAAGAATAATATTAAGGGATATTAAATTAAGTTAAATTTGCATTAACAGATTAATGTTTATGTAAATAATAATTGATAGCAATTTATAATAAAAAAACATATATAATATAAAGGCCGTAATTCGGTGTGAGAGGATTGAAAGAAAATGGAAGAAACAAAGGTTGTTAAATTTGGTGGAAGTTCACTTGCTGATGCAAAACAGTTTAAAAAGGTTGCAGACATAATATTGTCTGATCCGGAAAGAAGATTTGTAGTTGCATCTGCACCTGGAAAAAGATTTATTGAAGATGTTAAAGTTACAGATATGTTATATAAGTGCTATGAATTAGCATCTGAAAGCGAAAATTTTGACGAATATTTTCAGATGATTAAAGACAGATATAACAATATTATTGCAGACTTAGGATTAAAAGATTTTAGCCTTGATGAAGATTTTGAGATAATTAAAGGCGCATTTGCTCATATGGCAGGCCGTGATTACGCTGCAAGCCGTGGAGAATATCTCAACAGTAAAGTATTAGCAAAATATTTAGGATTTGATTTTATCGATGCAGGAAAATATATCTTCTTTGATGATCAGGGTAATTTTGACTGGACTAAGACAGAAGCAAAATTGGCACCAAAGCTTGCTAAGACAAACAAGGCAGTAATACCTGGATTTTATGGTTCTATGCCAAATGGAACAATAAAGACATTTTCAAGAGGTGGTTCTGATGTAACAGGATCAATAGTTGCTAGAGCAGCTAAAGCTAAATTATACGAAAACTGGACAGATGTTAGCGGATGTCTTATTTGTGATCCTAGAATAGTTAACAATCCGGAACCTATCAAGACTATCACATATAGAGAATTACGTGAATTAGCATATATGGGAGCAACAGTATTGCATGAAGATGCTATATTCCCTGTTAGAGCAGCAGGTATTCCTGTAAACATCAAAAATACAAATCAGCCGGAAGATAGAGGAACAATGATTGTTTCTGAGTCAGCTGAACATTGCGATCATATTATTACGGGTATTGCAGGTAAGAAAGGCATGTCTGTAATTAATATAGAAAAAGATAAGATGAATAGCGAAATCGGATTTGGTAAAAACGTATTACGTGCATTAGAAAAGAGTAATGTAAGTTTTGAACATATGCCATCAGGTGTAGATACAATGAGCGTTGTAATTGCAACTGAAGCATTAGCAGGCAAGGAAACAGCTATTATTGACGAGATTAAGAGCAGAGTACATCCTGATCAGATTTATATCGAAAGCAATCTTGCGCTTATAGCAGTAGTTGGTAGAGGAATGAAGAGTGCAAGAGGAACTGCAGCAATTTTATTCTCAGCATTAGCTGATGCAAGAGTAAATATTAAGATGATTGACCAGGGTTCTTCAGAACTTAACATTATCGTTGGTGTTGAAGAAGAAGATTTTGAAGTAGCAATAAAGGCAATTTACAAGAGATTCATTGGCATTAACCAGTAAATAGAGTATATGATGCGGAATAAAACCGTGTTAATAATATTTTTAACCGTATATTAAATATAATTCTTCAGGGCAGGGTGAAATTCCCTACCGGCTGTATTTATGCAATGCATATAAGCCAGCGAGCCGAAAGGCATGATATGGTGTGATTCCATAGCCGACAGTAAAGTCTGGATGAGAGAAGTAATAAGATTAATAATTATGATATTAATAATCTCATGAAAAGCACCTGAACCAGGTGCTTTTTTTCTTTGCTCTGTATAAATAATATATTAATTTTCAGAAAGGAAGTAAAATTAAATGAAAAAATTATTTACAACAAAAAATTTAGCGTTGATGGCTATTTTCGCGGCTATTGCTGCAATACTCATGGTCCTTATAGAAATTCCGGTAGTGTTTATAGCGCCGTCTTTTTATAAGCTTGATTTTAGTGAGATACCTATTTTGATAGGAACATTTATTATGGGACCTGTATCAGGAATAATTATGGAAGCTATAAAGATTGTGCTTAAAATATTACTTAAAGGGACAACAACAGGTTATGTTGGAGAATTGGCAAATTTTTGCATAGGATGTTGCCTTGTTGTTCCGGCGGGAATAATATATAAATTTAAGAAATCTAAAAAGGGAGCATTCATAGGGATAGTAGTTGGTATTGTGTTAATGGCAGTTGCAGGCGCAATTCTTAATTATTATGTAATGCTACCGTTTTATGAAAAGTTTATGCCGTTAGAAGCAATTATAGAAGAAGGAGCAAAAGTAAATCCGATAATTAAAGATAAATGGAGCTTTGTTTGGGTTGCAGTAGCACCATTTAATGTATTTAAAGGAATAATAGTTGGAATTGTAACAGGAATATTATATAAGAGAATAAGCACATTTATAAAAAAACTCTAGAAATAAATAAATTGAAATGTAAAAAGATATTGTTTATAATTATGTGGTGATTATAAACAATATCTTTTTGTTTTGACAAATATTTGCTGTTTGTTATGCAAATGTTTTTGTTGTGTAGGAAAAGCTCATATGGGCTTAGACCTTTTGACTCTGGCATTACAATATGTTTTGCCATAAAAGAAAAGAGGAATAAAATTTATGATATATGAAACAAATTCGCCTGATGAAACTTTTGAGATTGGGAGAAAGTTAGGACAATCTGCGAAAGCAGGACAAATAATTTGCCTAAATGGTGATTTAGGTGTTGGAAAGACTGTTTTTACACAGGGATTTGCAAGCGGACTTGGCATAAAAGAATGCGTAAATAGTCCAACTTTTACAATTGTACAAATATATGAAGAAGGCAGGATTCCGTTGTATCATTTTGATGTATATAGAATTGGTGACCCTGAGGAAATGTATGAATTAGGATATGAGGATTATTTCTTTGGAGAAGGAGTATGTCTGATAGAATGGTCGAAACTCATAAGTGAACTGATTCCTGACAATGCATCAACAGTTTTGATAGAAAAGAATTTAGAAAAAGGATTAGATTATAGAAAGATAACGGTGGAATAAAGATGAGAATATTAGCAATAGACAGTTCTTCGTTAGTGGCATCAGTTGCAGTGGTAACAGATGATATATTAACGGCAGAATATACAATAAATTTTAAAAAGACACATTCGCAGACATTGTTGCCAATGATAGATGAAATTAGCAAAATGATAGAATTGGACATGGAAACTATAGACGCTATAGCAATAACAGGAGGACCGGGTTCATTTACCGGACTACGTATAGGAAGCGCTACAGCAAAAGGATTTGGATTAGCACTTAATAAGCCGATAATAAATGTACCGACAATCGATGCTATGGCATATAATTTTTATTCCAGCAATTATATTATTTGTCCGATTATGGATGCAAGACGTCAACAGGTATACACTGGAATATATTACTTTGAACAGACGCATATGAAAATATTAAAAGAACAGTGCACAATTTCTGTAGAAGATTTGATTGATGAGTTAGATAAGAGAGGAAAAACAGTAATGTTCTTGGGAGATGGAGTGCCTGCATATAGAGAAATTATAGATGAAAAAATGAAAACTGAGCATTTATATGCCCCATGCCATATGAACAGACAAAGAGCATCGTCACTTGCAGCTTTGGCACAAATATATTATAAAAATGGAAAAATAGAGGAGGCTAGTGAACATAGACCTGATTATTTGAGACTTTCACAGGCTGAAAGGGAAATGCTTGAAAAGCAAAAGAAGGAAGAAAAATAAAACAGTTTTCATAATTTGGTTTTATACAGATAAAGGATAAGGGTAATATGGTAAAAATAGAAAAGATGAGCGAAAAGCATATAGCCCAGGTAGCGGAGATTGAAGAGAGCATATTTTCTGTTCCGTGGTCACAAAAAGCATTTAAAGATTCGCTAGAATTAGATAATACTGCATTTTATGTCGCTATAGAGGAAGAAGGGGTTATAGGATATTGTGGCGTTTATAAGGTTATGAATTCCGCTGATATTACGAATGTAGCTGTAAAAAAAGATAAGAGAAAAAAAGGTGTGGCTAAGCAGTTGCTAAAAGAGGCTATTAAAGATGCTAAAAGTGAACAAATTAAGGAAATAATGCTTGAAGTTAGAGAAAGTAATGAAGCCGCAATATTTTTATATGAAAAAATTGGATTTCAAAGTATTACAAAACGAAAAAAATACTATAAACATCCGGTAGAAGATGCAATTATAATGCTATTAAAAATATAAATATACTTCTAGATAGTGGAATGCCAAAGGTTTCCACTATTTTTTTGTCGAAAAAAATAATATGATGATTGCATCAAAAGAAAGGATTAAAAATATGAAAAAGATGAATAGCAAAGGTAAATATGAAATTTTTTGTCATAAATGTGGAAAGAAAATGCAGATGACAAATGGAATAGTTACGGAAGGAATAATTAGATTACAGGGAAAATGGGGTTATTTTTCTAATAAGGATTTACAGATGCATACAATGGATTTATGTGAAGAATGTTATGATTCGATAGCTACGTTATTTAAATATCCGGTTGACGTTACAGAATATATTTCAGTAGAGGATGATTATTATATGTTAGAACAGGTATAAAAAATTACATCCTTTTCATAAAAAAGTCTTTGTGCTATTATACAACATAGAGTTAACAAGAGCATTAAAAGAATTATTAATAAAAATTTTTTTATAGAAAGTGGAGAAATTTATGCTGGATGTATGTTTGTTAGGCACAGGAGGAATGATGCCGCTTCCAAGAAGATGGCTTACAGCTTTAATGTGCAGATATAATGGAAGTAATATATTGATAGACTGTGGGGAAGGCACACAGGTAGCTATTAAGCAAAAAGGCTGGTCGTTTAAACCTATAGATGTTATTTGCATAACACATTTTCACGCAGATCATATAAGTGGATTGCCGGGATTGCTGCTGACTATGGGAAATGCAGAAAGAACAGAACCATTAACTATGATAGGACCAAGAGGTCTTGAAAAAGTTGTTAAGGCTTTGAGAATGATAGCTCAAGAATTGCCATTTGAAATTAATTTTATCGAATTAAGCGGCGACAGACAAATAATTGATATTGGAGAATACAAAATCAACGCGTTTAAGGTAAAGCATAATGTAACATGTTTTGGATATTCAATTGAAATAGACAGAAAAGGAAGATTTAATCCGGAAAAAGCAAAAGAACTTAATTTACCCGTTAAATGTTGGGGATTGCTCCAAAAAGGAGAAACAATAATTTATGAAGATAAAAAATATACTCCGGATATGGTTATGGGTGAAAGAAGAAAGGGTCTTAAGGTTACTTATACAACTGATACAAGACCTGTTCAAGCGATTGTTGAAGCAGCAACAGGAGCTGATTTGTTTATTTGCGAAGGCATGTATGGAGAACCTGATAAAGAAGCAAAAGCTAGAGAATATAAGCATATGACTTTTAAGGAAGCAGCTACTATTGCAAAAGAAGCAAATCCGAATGAAATGTGGCTTACTCACTATAGTCCGTCACTTGTAAAACCACAGCTTTACATGGATACAGTCACAAAAATATTCCCGAATGCTAAAGCAGGCAAGGATGGAATGTCAGTCGATTTGAAATTTGAAGAAGAATAACGAGGTATAAAAGTGAAAGAAGTAAAGATATTAGCTATAGAAAGTTCTTGTGATGAAACAGCGGCAGCAGTTGTTGTGAATGGAAGAGAAGCATTGTCAAATGTAATTTCATCTCAAATAGATCTTCATACACTATATGGTGGAGTTGTGCCTGAAATTGCCTCCAGAAAACATATTGAGAATATTAATTATGTTATTGAGGAGGCTTTAGAAAAGGCAGGAAGCACATTAGATGATATTGATGCTATAGGTGTAACATATGGCCCCGGATTAGTTGGAGCACTGTTAGTTGGAGTGGCTGAAGCAAAAGCTATTAGTTTTGCAAAAAAAATCCCACTTATTGGAGTACATCATATAGAAGGACATATTTGTGCAAATTACGTAGAAAATAAAGAGTTAGAACCACCATTTATTTGTCTGGTTGTTTCAGGAGGACATACACACCTTGTAAAAGTAGAAGATTATGGTAAATATACAATTTTAGGGAAAACCAGAGACGATGCAGCAGGAGAAGCTTTTGATAAAGTGGCAAGAGCAATCGGTTTAGGATATCCGGGTGGACCTAAAATTGATAAAATATCAAAAGAGGGAAATCCTCATGCTTATGAGTTTCCAAGGGCAAAAATAATAGATAACGCTTATGATTTTAGCTTTAGTGGCTTAAAATCATCAGTATTAAATCAGATTAATATGGCGGAAATGAAGAAAGAAAAAATAGTACCGGCAGACATAGCAGCATCGTTTCAAAATGCAGTAGTAGATACATTATTGACACATGCAATGATGGCTGTTAAAGAAAGTGGCATGAATAAATTGGCTATCGCAGGTGGAGTGGCATCAAATACAGCTATTAGAGCAGCTTTTGAGCAAAAATGTAAAGAAGAAAATATAGAATTTTATCATCCGTCACCAATTTTGTGCACTGATAATGCGGTTATGATTGGATCAGCTGCATACTACGAATACATAAATGGAAAAAGAGATGGATGGGATTTAAATGCAATACCTAACTTGAAATTAGGTGAAAGATAGTTTGATTTTGAAAAAATAAAATTAATTGTGTAACAAGACTATATATAACAGTAATAGTTATAACCATATTTGTATTTAGTGTGCACAGTTAATTATAGTAGAAAAATTAAAACCATTGATATTAGGAGAAAAATATGAAAGTAAACGCTATTGTTCTTGCTGCAGGTAGTGGAAGTAGAATGAAAAGCAAAACAAAAAAACAGTTTATGACAATAAAAGGCAAACCAGTGATATGGTTTGCTTTAAATGCTTTTCAGAAGAGTATGGTAGATGAAATAATATTGGTAACATCTAAAGAGGATGTAGATTATTGCAAAAATATAATAAAAAAATACAATTTAACAAAAGTATCAAGTATAATTGAAGGGGGAAAAGAAAGGTACAATTCTGTATATAATGGATTAAAAGAAACAAAATGCGATTATGTTCTGATTCATGATGGCGCAAGACCTTTAATAAATCAGCAAATAATTGATAATTGTATTAATGGAGCGATAAAATACAAAGCATGCGTAGCTGGAGTACCGGTAAAAGATACTATCAAAATAGTTGATGAAAAAGGAATTGTAATAGATACTCCACCTAGGAATCAAATTTGGATAACACAAACACCACAGGCGTTCGAAGATAAATTAATAAGAGAGGCTTATGAGAATATAGAAAGAAGTGACAATGCATTAATTACAGACGATGCAATGGTAGTAGAAAAATATGGGAATGCTAAAGTTCATTTTGTAGAAGGTGCATATGATAATATAAAAATAACAACACCGGAAGATATAATACTATGCGAGTGCCTAATGCAAAATAAGCATGTATAAATGATTAGAAATTGTTAAAAATAAATAAGATGAAGTGAAAATAAATTTTTCACTTCACGAAAAATAAAAAAATAAAAAAAGTTGAAAAATATTGTTGACATATGTAAACAACAATGATATTATAATTGAGCGCGTTACGGAAACGGAACGAAGCAAACAACTGGAGAGGTGTCCGAGTGGTTTAAGGAGCCGGTCTTGAAAACCGGTGATTCCGAAAGGGACCGTGGGTTCGAATCCCACCTTCTCCGTTTTTAAATAATGAATCACCTGTAAGCTGTTGCTTGGAGAAGTACCCAAGTGGCTGAAGGGGCTCCCCTGGAAAGGGAGTAGGTCGTTAATAGCGGCGCGAGGGTTCAAATCCCTCCTTCTCCGTTTGAAACTTCTCAGATAAAAAAGACATTGACAAACAAAAGAAAGTGTGATTGATTATTTAAGTCGACAAAACAAGTTGACAACAAGCAAAACAAGAACATTGATAATTGAACAGCAACCATCCCTGAAAATGAATAAA
>NZ_QUGP01000014.1:0-43990 GCF_003479125.1 Eubacterium sp. AF19-12LB
AAGACAGTAACAGAGTATGTATTTAAAAACTGTACGGGACTTGAAAAGATTACAATACCAGAGGGAATAGAAACAATAGGAAACGGAGCATTTTCTGATTGCGGTAACTTAACAGAGATAATAATACCGGAAAGCGTAATGAAAATAGGAGAGTGGGCATTTTCAGGGTGCAAAAATTTAAAGTTTGTAAATATTATGTCAGAAGTTAATGAACTAAAAAGAGGAGTTTTTGCTGATTGTACAGAATTATCGAAATTGAATATTGGTGATTCTATTGAAAAAATTAATGGTGAAGCTTTTAAAAATGTAAATGATGTAGTTGCATATGTTAATAAATATTCAAAATCTATGTTTACTTTTATAGATAAGAATATAAATGTTCAATTTAAGAATACAATAGATCAAAGTAATAATGATAGTATATTAAGAAAAGAAAAAACTACATATTTTGTAAACAGTGTGACTCCTGATGGACAAGTAGCATTAAATATAGATTTTTACTTAAAAAATAATGCATTAGAAAATAGTGAAGAAAGACAGCTTAAAGTAAAATTACCATTAAAATATTCAATAAAAGGAATAAAATACAATAATAAGATACTAGATACTAGTGAATTTACAATTTCAACAGATAATGTAGTGACGTTGCCAATAGAAGAGGAAAATGGAAGATATACTATATATACAAATTTAGGTAAAAGCTGTTTAATATCAAGCTATGCAAAATTAGAATACAAAAAGCAAAATAAGTTATATAACGAAAATATAGGGGCTATAAGTGAAAAATGTTTTAATATTTCTTTTGATACAAGTGATGAAATTAATTTCTCAGAAGGTGAAAGTAAAGTAAAAACTTTAATCAGAGGAGAAGGGCCTAAAAATGAAAATGTAGATGTATATGTGGATGGTAAGTTGGATAAGTCAATAAATATATCTAAAACAGGTCGATTTGAAACAAATGTTGAGTTGCTTAACCCAGAAGCTTATAAGGAATATGATATAGAAATAAAATCAACAAGTGCTGATGGTAAACAAAAGGTTGTTTCGAAAAAAGTGACAACTTTATTAGATTGTCCTAAATTAATAGAGGCATCTTTATATATTGAAGCACATGAATATAAAAATGGTTACAATGAATTTAATATACTTAATGCAGACAAAATAAAATATATTACATTTCAACCTGGGAAAAATTACAATTTTAAAATTAAGTATAAAAACAGAGAAAAAATAAGTCATGTATATGTTATAAGCAATAGGGATGGAGAAGAAAAAAAATTAGAAGCTAAATGGAACGAAAAAGAAAAAGCATATATTACAGAAGGATTTTTTGGTGATGATGCAAGGTATGTACCAGGTAATTTATCGATAATTTATACAAATAAATTAGAGGAAAAAACAAAAGTAAATAGTGATAGTAGTATTGAATTATCTAAATTTGATAAATTAAATATACCTGAACAATGGAAAAATGCTGAAGCAAAACAGGTAAAAGATTCTGATAGTGACTATGAGGCTAATATTACATTAGGTAGTGGTGATGAAATTAACTATAAATTTGATAAATTATCATTTGATGATTATGCGGAAGAGTTACAAGGTGAATTAAATAAATCTCCAAGCAATAGCTTGATATCAATGTATAGTAATGATGAAAATGAAATAAATACTCATTTAAGTGATAAAGATATTAAAGCAATAGGAGATATAATTAAGACTATAAATATGCATTCAGGGGATTCTGCATCATATACAAATGATGTATATGATGCTTTAACTAAATATGGATTTGAAAAATATGTAACGGGAGAAAGAGATTTTGTCAAGGATTTACTTATGATGAAAACAGAAGTCACTCCAGAAAGTATTATTACATATATGATAGATCCTTCTAGTAATGATAATTGCATTTATAAATATGTAGTGAAACAAGCAAACAAAAATGCAACAAGTTCAGTTTGTAAGGCAATAGGAATAGATAAAACATTAGTGGGATATGCAGCAAATGATATGTTTGCAACAGCTACTTTTGGAGTTGATTGTTTTGATTTAATGACAACCAAAATGGATATATATATGAATCCAAATTTAACATTAGCCCAAAAACAGGCAAAAAGTGCCCAACTACAAAAAATGGCAGCTATAAGTTTTGAAAAATTAATGTTTACATATTTATCAAATGCAATTGGAATTACTGCGTATATGTGTGCTGGAACCGGAGTTGGTGTAGGTTTATCATTAGCATTGTTAGCATTAAATTATTATGTACTTCCGTCTATAGAATCAGGAGATTTTGATGACTATTTGCAAGGGAAAATCAGTTTGAGTGATTTATTCCTGAAATGGATTATTGATCCAAGTGGATATGTGTATGAGGGAGTTACAAATAATAGAATTTCAGGGGTAAAGACCACTATTTATTATAAAAATGATTTGAAGGATGAGAAGCCAATATTATGGAATGCAGACGAATATGATCAGTATAATCCAATAGTTACAGATGATTCAGGGTCATATGCATGGGATGTCCCGGAGGGATATTGGCAGGTTAAGGCAGAGAAAGCAGGATATGAAACTACATATTCGGAATGGTTGCAGGTACCACCAATACAAACAAATGTATTACTTAAAATGAAAAATTTAAATAAACCAAGTGTTATAAATTTTAAGGCATATGAAACCTTTGCTATAATAGAATTTGATCAATATATGAACCCTGAAACTGTAAAAAATATGACAATTACAGATAAGGAAGGAAAAGTAATAGAATCTAATTTATCATATGATACAGAAGAAAAGGATTCGATTGGAAATGTATATGCAAAAGAGTATAGAGTGGATTATTCGAGTACAAAAATACAAAAAGGAGATGAAATTAATCTATATGCCTCTGATGAAATTTTAAATAGCGATGGCATTGCTATAAATGAAAGGCATTTAAGAGATAATGCAAAAAGTGACATAATGTTAGAATGTATAGATTATTTATATCTTGGATTAAATACGGAACATGTTATAAAACTAAATACAAATGGTTCAACAAGAGATAATATAAAGATTTATGCTGAAAACAATAATATTGTTGCTATTGGAGAGTTATTAGAAGCAAATGATAAAAATAATTATGAAATACAAGTATTTGGTAAGATAAATGGAGATACAAATTTACATATTGAAATAGAAGGAACAAATATTGAAAAGATAGTACCTATATATGTTGGAAGTTCAACAGAAGAGGGAAAATTAAAAAAAGAAACAATTGTTGTTCCAATTAAAAATGACAGTAAATATATCATTAATGATAATAGTAATGATAGTAATCAGGTAACTAGTGAAGAAACAAATGTTAATAAAAGAAAAGATGATAGAAATAAAGCAGAAAATCAAGTGATTAATAGTGAACACAATAATGAACAAGTTTCTATAGAAACAGAAAAAAAGTTATGTGATATACAGAATACAAGTATAGTAAAAATATCTAGAAGAAAGAAATCATTGATAATATATTGGAAGAAAGCGAAAAATGTATCAGGATATCAAATACAGTATGGTTTAACTAAAAAATGTAAAGGCAAGAGAGTAAATGTTAAAGTAAGTAAGAAATGTTCAAAGAAAATAAATAAGTTGCGACCAAATATAAGATACTATTTTAGAATAAGAACATATGTAGTTAAAAATAATATTACATATTATTCAAAATGGTCTAAAGTTAAAAAGAAAAAAACAAAATAAAATATAAACAGGGTTGTCATAATGACAACCCTGTTTATATTTTTCTAATATTTAGATTCTAAATATTAATCGTCCGATTTTAAATTAGTCTAAAACGATTGAGTCTGTTGGGCAAGCTGCTGTGCAAGCACCACATTCGATGCACTGATCAGCGTTGATTACGCAAGCACTACCGTCGTTTGAGATTGCTCCAACTGGACAAGCTCCTTCACAAGCACCACATCCGATGCAACCATCTGTAATTTTGTAAGCCATTATGTATGCCTCCTTTATAGTTTTATACAGTAATAATAATACAAATAATTACATATTGCAACATCTAAGTGATGAGAAAAATAAACATTTTAGGTAAAAAATGGACCTATAAAATATATGAAAAAATGTGCATATATTAAAAAGAATATTCATATCCGGATAGAAGTAAAAGAATACTCATTTATTGTTTCGCATTTAGTAATATCACTTTGTAGTTAATATATTTATCATTATAAAAATTACCTAATAACTGTCAGCACTCTCCCGAATACATACCATTCAGATGGGTCAGTAGCAACAATATCTTTTCCAAAACCATTTACAGGTTTAAGCACGGAAGGAGTGCCATACTCATATTTTCTGATATAAACATGACGTCCTTTAAGAAAAATACCGGTTTCTCCGTAGGCAGGAGAACGGTCATTTGCAATAATCAAAACATCGTCTTTAAGGTATGCCGGATGAAGTGATTTATTAGTGACTTTTATTCCGCACATCATAGATGAACCGAATTCCTCCTCATAAGATGAAACATCTATGTAATCGGCATAAAAACTGTCAAATAACATTTCGTCTCCCATGCAACCGGTTGGAACAATGACAGGAATATAGGTTTTGCCCTGAAGTTGATTTAAGTTGTACAATTTTGTTTCAAAATTTGCTATTTCAGAAATTAGATTACATGCTCTTTCAGGGAGCTTTGTGTAATCTATATTTAGATGTCTGTCAAGTCCTAATAGATAATCTATTGAGACACCTAATGCTTGAGATAATTTTATTAAGTTATATGTTGTAGGACATCCGGTATGACCGCTCATCAGTTTTTTTAGAGTGTCATATGAAATGTTGGAAACATCAGATAATTTCTTTAAAGTCCAATTTCTTTCATTGAGAATCTGATTAATTGTCTCTACAACAGTGTTAGTATATTGTAATAAGTCAAATTGTTTAAGATTCATTTTGGTTCCTTCGATGGCACTTTTTAAAATTTTAGAAAATTAAAATAGTGCAATTTAAGTTCTTTTAAATAACTTTGGTTACAGTTATATTTTATTATAAGAATTAAATAAATTCAAGTTAGCTGTAGGTGACAAGCTTGGGGTGTGGCTTATCATATAGCAGAATAAGGCGAAAATACGACTTATTCATTAATAAAATATTATGAGAGCAAGGGGTGTTTTAATGAGTAAAACCAAGATTGTAGTAATTGACAATGACAAGAAGGCAGTATGGGAGCTTAGTAAAAGCTTAGAGTGTGAAGAAAACATTGAGGTAGTATCAGTTGAAGAAAATGGAATAGACGGATTGGAAGCAATTAATAAATATAATCCGGATATAGTCATAATGGAACTACTGCTAACAGGAATAGATGGATTTAGTATTATTGATTATATAAAAGAATGCAAATATGATATAAAAATAATTCTTACATCTGTAATTAATCAACAAAATATAGTTAGGGAGGCCTTTGATAAGGGAATAGATTATTTTGCTGTTAAGCCATATGATGTAAACACAATAGTGAACAGAGTTAAGCGTATAATCGGAGAAAATAAAAATAGTGAAACATTTAGTGCAATTTATAGTGTAGATTCTATAATTGCAAATTCACTGATTCAGTTAGGTATTCCAGCAAGTTTAAAAGGATACAGATATGTAGCGACAGGAATAAAAAGAGCAACAGAAGATCAGGGAGTGCTAGAGGGAGTTACAAAAATATTATATCCTGACATTGCAAAGGAATATGATTCAACACCGCAACGAGTTGAAAAGGCAATTAGACATGCAATTGAAGTTGCTTGGAATAAAAATAGTGACTGTGATTTAAAAAACAAATTTTGCGTTAATTTAGATAAAGGAAGAAAAAGACCAACAAATTCAGAATTTATTGCAACAATGTCACAATACATAATTAATTCATATAGGTAGTTAGGCAAAACTCTATATGGGGAATGCTTTAAGCTATATTGGGGTAAAAGACAAAAAAGAACTGCTATTATTAAAAAGAAATGCGATGTATGTGTAGCATATTTGATAAATTACTTTGTAAATTTACACCGAAGTAATTTATCAATTCTTTAAAATAATAGTGGTTCTTTTTTTATATAATTATTAGGTAATTATGTCTGTTTTTATAATTAAAATTATTTTTTTGCGAGTGATAATGAGAAAATAAATTCTGTTCCCACTCCTTCGGTGCTTATAACATCAATAGTTTCATTGTGCGCTGAAATAATTTCTTTTACAATGGAAAGCCCAATCCCGGAACCGGTTTTATCCATACCTCTTGAAGAGTCTGTCTTATAAAAACGCTGCCAGATTTTATTAATATTATCATGGGAAATACCAATTCCATTGTCTTTGACAACGCAGAATAATTTGCCACGATTGTTATATAGTCTGATAATAATTTCAGAATCATTAAAACTAAATTTAATGGCGTTATCAATGAGATTATATATAACCTGTTCAATCTTACCTTTATCGGCATTAACAGTAGTTTTTTTCGCTTCATTAACAATAGTTAATTTAATATTTTTCTTTGAACTCATTCCTTCTAGAGTTTCTATAGAACTATGAATGAGTTCAAGAACATCGAAGTCTTCTAAAATAAGTTCAGGACCTTTGTTGCTCCAAACATTTAAATCTCTTAGACCATTGGTTAAATGCTCTAGTCGGTTTGCTTCAGATAAAACAATTCCAAGGTATTTATTTTGCATTTCAGGTGGAATGGTTCCATCCATAATAGCCTCAATATAACCTTTTATAGAAGTAAGAGGAGAACGAAAGTCATGCGAAATATTTGATATAAATTTTTGCTGATATTCGTTGCTGTCTCTTAATTGGCTTGCCATATAATTTAATGAGTTGGCAACATCACCAATTTCATCATCTGAATATATTTTTATAGGATCAAAATCAAAATTACCTTGAGCATATTGCATTGCTGCAGTTCTTATATCCTTTAAAGGTGCATATATAAACCAAACAAAATTGAAGAAAATAATTAACGACAATAATAAAATTATAAAATATGTTAAATAAAAAATCTTTGTTATGGTGTAACTTGAAGATTTTATTGATGCTGTGGAAACATGTACAAGCATATAACCGTAAGGGCTTGATGAACCAGATTTAATCGGGTGGACAACATGAAGCATGTCGGTTTTAAAAATGTTGTACATATTACTAATCTGATAATGCCCTCCATTCTGATAATCTGCAGGATTAAAATTTGAAATAATAATTGACTTTGAAGAATCAGAGGTTAAATCAGAACCATCACTTGAATACTTTAAGTTAAAATCAGAACCTAAAATCCAAACCTCAGAATTTAAAATCTTATTAAAATCTTCCACATATGGTTCAAAATCAGTAATATCTGAAAGTGAATAGTTGCAGTCGTCAGCAATATTTTTGGAAGCAACAGTAGCGTAGCTGTATAATTGCGACGCTGTTGTTTCAACCAAATGATTATAGGTTATATTTGTTGACCAATAGGTAATAATCAGCATACCTAAAATTGCAAATGAAATATAACCAATAAAAAATTTTTCAAGAATAGAATCCTTCATAGTAATCTCCAATTTGTAAATAGCAACATAATCTTTATTTGTTATAATGGCGGGTCACAAGGTACTTTACCCACTCATGAGCAAGCTCATGTGGGCTTAGACCTTTTGACCCTAGCATCTTGATAAATTATGCTTTGCTGTGTACTTCAAATTTGTAGCCGATACCCCATACAGTGGAAAGAGCCCATGTGTCGCTGTCGTGAATTTTTTCACGAATTCTTTTAATGTGTACATCGACAGTTCTGGTGTCTCCGGCATATTCATATCCCCAGATATTGTCTAATAACTGTTCTCTTGTAAATACCTGATTTGGAGAGGAAGCAAGGAAATATAAAAGTTCAATTTCCTTAGGTGCCATTTCAAGAGTTTCACCTTTATAAACTACTTCATAATTAGAAAGGTTAACTGTAAGGTCTGGGAATTTAACGACTTCAGCTCCACCGGTAGTAGTAGAAGTTGTCTGGTTTGCGCGACGTAAAAGAGCTTTGACTCTTGCGACGAGTTCCTTAGAATCGAATGGTTTAATCATATAGTCATCTGCTCCAAGTTCCAATCCAAGAACCTTATCAAAAACTTCTGTTTTGGCAGAAAGCATAATAATTGGTACATTTGACTCCATTCTTATTTCACGGCATACCTGATAACCGTCTTTTCCGGGAAGCATAATGTCTAACAAAACAACATCAGGCATATATTCCTTAAATGCTGTGATTGCAGACTGTCCGTCATGCTCAATACGGGTATCAAAACATTCTTTTGTTAAATAAAGAGAGATTAACTCTGCAATATGTTCATCATCATCTACGATTAAAATTTTCTGTTTACTAACCATAATATCCTCCAATAATATTCACATAAATATTTGAAATTATTTATACATATACGGTTGCTTTCGCAAAGAAGCAACATTTTCATATGCATAAATTAACATAATAAAGTGTAACATACATAAATGAACAAACATTGTATATATTTTTATTTAAATGTAACGGCAGAAACTTAAAAAATAATATTCATTGTTACATTCGATTATTGTTATTATTTAAATGTAACAACAGTAGCTCCTGCACCACCTTCGCCATGTTCACCGTTTCGATAAGATTTTACATAACTCAAATTTTTTAAATGATTCTGAATGGCACTTCTAAGAGCACCGGTTCCCTTTCCGTGAATTATGTAAACCTGAGGTAAATGTGCTATATAAGCGTCATCTAAATATTTGTCTAATTCAAATATAGCTTCATCTACAGTTTTGCCAATCAAATTTAATTCCATTTTTACGTTTTTAGCCTTGTCCATTTTTATCTTACCTGTGCTGCTTCGGACAAGACCAGGTGCTTTTACATCAGGCTCATCTATAATCTCTAAATCAGAAATGTTAACCTTGGAATTTAAAATACCCATTTGTACATTAACGTCTCCATTGGCATTTGGTAAAGTAGAAATCGTTCCTTTTAAATTAAGACTAAGGATCTTAACTCCTGTTCCAATTTTAAATTCAGAAGGCTTGTGCTTTTTCTTTGCAGCGGAAGCTTTCATGGAAAGACCGCTTTGGTTTTCCTTTAATTTGCTGCCGAGTTTGCTTCTGGATTTTTCCATAGCCTTTGTATTATGAGATTTAGAGCCCTGATTAATTGTTCTTATTGACTCGTCAGCTAATTCTTTTGCATCCTTTAAAATATCAACCGCTTCTTCACGGGCTTTAGTAATAATTTTTTCACGTTGTTCATCTAAACGTTTATTTTTTAATTCATAATCCCGCTTTAATGATTTAATTTGCGATTTATAGGCTGCAATTTCCTCACGGTCTTTTTCAATTGTAAGTTTGCTCTCTTCTAATTTTGCAATGACATCTTCAAATTTTTCATTTTCTGAATCAATACGTTTCTTTGCATCATCAATAATGTAATCAGGAAGTCCGAGCTTTGAAGAAATGGCAAAAGCATTACTTTTTCCGGGAATTCCAATTAACAGTTTATATGTTGGACGAAGAGTCTCAACATTAAATTCGCAGCAGGCATTTTCTACACCGTCAGTAGAAAGGGCAAATAACTTCAATTCACTATAATGTGTTGTTGCCATTGTGCGTGTTCCGATATTTTTTAAGAATGACAAAATGGAAATTCCAAGAGCAGCACCTTCTACAGGGTCAGTTCCCGCGCCTAATTCATCAAACAAAACGAGAGAATTTTCGTCAGCTTCGTTTAAAATATTTACAGTATTTACCATGTGGGCAGAGAAAGTACTAAGACTTTGTTCAATACTTTGTTCATCACCGATGTCGGCAAATACCTCATTAAATACAGCTAACATACTTCCTTCAAATGCAGGAATGTGAAGACCGGACTGTCCCATTAATGTAAGTAAACCTACAGTTTTTAAAGAAACTGTCTTACCACCGGTATTTGGTCCGGTTACTATTAATAAAGTAAAATCTTTTCCTAAATGTATATCAATAGGAACTACTTTATGTGGGTCAAGCAATGGATGACGTCCCTGTTTAATATTAATTTGCTTATTATTACTAAATATAGGTTCACTTGCTTTCATATTCTTAGCAAGTATAGCCCTTGCAAATATAAAATCGAGTTCAGCAAGAGTATCCATATCTGTTTTTAATTCGTATAAATGCTCAGCACATAAAATGCTTAAATTTGCTAAAATAACCTGAATTTCATCAGCTTCTTTTGATGCAAGTTCACGAAGTGTATTATTCAAATTGACAACCGCCATAGGCTCAATAAAAAGAGTAGAGCCTGTTGAAGACTGGTCATGTATCATGCCGGGAACTGCACTGCGGTATTCCTGCTTGACCGGTACACAGTAGCGACCGTCACGCATTGTAATTAATGCATCCTGCAAATAAGTACGCCCTGACTGAGAATTAATTATTGAATTCAATTGAGAATGAATTCTATCATTAGTAATCTTTATCTGTCGACGGATATTTTTCAAATTAGCTGAAGCGTCATCGGCTATCTCATCTTCTGAAAGAATACAACCTGTAATTTCAGAATTTAAGTTTGACAAAGGTTCAATGCTGTCAAATAATTGGTCAAGACTGTTGGGTTCACCATCTGAATCTTCTTTACGTGCAAATGCTTTTATGCGTAAGGCAATTTTTAACAAAGAACTGATTTTTAAAAGCTCTCCGGCACCGAGTGCACTGCCAATTTCAAGTCTTTTAAGACTTGCACTTATATCATGTAATCCGGAAAATGATACGCTTCCCTTTTGCCACACGAGTGATAGAGCATCAGCAGTTTCCTTTTGTAATTTTTTTATTTTATTTAAATCTGATATCGGCTCAAGCTTGCGACATTTTTCTTTTCCAAGCTCAGAGCACGCACAATCTGAAAGTCTGTCTATAATTTTGTTATATTCAAGAGTTTTTAAGACCTTTTTGTTCATGATAATACTCCAATTCTTGTATTTAAATTCATAATCAATTATAATAAAGAACAGTTGCAAGGTAAAGGGAAAAATGCCTTAGTAAAATTAGTGTAGTGGCCATTTGGCTTAGAAAGAGGAAGAAATGAAATATATTGAAGCATTGAGAGAAGGCGAAAGGATTCAGGAAATTTATTTATGTAAACAAAAGAATGTCGCAATGACAAAGACAGGTAAAGAATATGAGAATGTAATCCTTCAGGATAAGACAGGTTCTTTGGATGCCAAAATATGGGATCCAAGATCAATGGGAATAGATGATTTTGATGCATTAGATTACGTCGAAGTAAGTGGTGACGTAACTGTATTTAATGGTCAGACACAGTTATCGATTAAAAGAGCAAGAAAGGCAAAAGAGGGAGAATATGATCCTTCTGACTATTTGCCTGTTTCAGATAAGAATCTTGATGATATGTTTAATGAATTATTAGGATTTATTTCAAATGTTGAGAATACATACTATAAGCAGTTGCTTAGCAAATTATTTATAGAAAATCAGGAATTTGCTAAAGCATTTAAAAATCATTCAGCAGCAAAAAGTGTTCATCATGGATTTATTGGTGGCTTACTTGAGCATACAGTTTCAGTAACAAGATTGTGTGAATTCTACACAAAGCAGTATCCAATGTTAAATAAGGATTTGCTTATAACTGCAGCAATTTGTCATGATATTGGAAAAGTATATGAATTATCTTCATTCCCATTAAATGACTACACAGATGTAGGACAACTTTTAGGTCACATAGTTATGGGCTCAGAAATGGTAGGAGATATTGCCAGAACAATTAGTGGATTTCCAAAAACTCAGTTAGTGGAATTAAAGCACTGTATTTTGGCTCATCACGGAGAACTTGAATATGGTTCACCAAAGAAACCGGCATTAGTTGAAGCTATGGCTCTTAATTTCGCAGATAATACAGATGCTAAGATGGAAACAATGGCAGAATTGTTTAAGGCTAATGCAAATAAGTCTTCAGATGAATGGTTAGGTTATAACCGCTTACTGGAAACAAATATCAGAAAGACAAGCGAGTAAAGGAATATTCATGGTTAGAAAGAACGATATTATAGATTTAACAATTGAAGATTTAGGAGTAAACGGAGAGGGTATAGGCAAAGTTGATGGCTATACTCTCTTTGTCAAAGATGGGGTAATTGGTGATGAAGTCACTGTCAAAGTAATGAAGGCAAATAAAAATTTTGGATTTGCAAGACTTATGGAGATTAATAAACCATCAAAAGATAGAGTGACTCCGCGTTGTAGTGTGGCAAGACAGTGTGGTGGATGTCAGATTCAGTGCTTAAGTTATGAAGAACAGCTTAAGTTCAAGCAGAATAAAGTGTATAACAATCTTGTACGAATTGGTGGACAGGATGACTTTGTAATGAAAGATATAATAGGGATGGAGGAACCATTTAATTATAGAAACAAAGCACAGTTTCCTGTGGGCATAGATAAAGAAGGAAATATTGTTTCAGGATTTTATGCCGGAAGGACACATTCAATTATTGGAATTGACAGTTGTGATTTAGGACTTAAATTAGATGGCAGAGACATTAATAAAGAAGTTATGGATATTGTGAAAAAATTCATGACTAAATATCAGATTGAACCATACAACGAGGTTACGCATAAAGGATTAGTGCGTCATGTCCTTATAAGAATAGGTGCAAAAACAAAACAGATAATGGTATGCATCATTATAAATGGTAGAAAGTTACCAAATAAAGATGAATTAGTAGAAAAGTTATGTAAACTAGAAGGTATGCACAGTGTGTCCTTAAATGTTAATACAAATAAGAGCAATGTAATTTTAGGCAGCAAAATTATAAACTTGTATGGACCGGGATATATCGAAGATTATATTGGAGATGTTAAATTTAGAATTTCGCCATTGTCATTTTTCCAGGTAAATCCGGTTCAGACAGAAAAATTATATAATAAGGCATTGGAATATGCTGATTTGTCGGGAAATGAAATTGTATGGGATTTATATTGTGGAATCGGAAGCATTTCCTTATTTCTCGCAAAGAAGGCAAAGAAAGTGCTAGGTGTAGAAATTGTACCTGAAGCAATTGAAGATGCAAGATTAAATGCAAAAATAAATAATATAAATAATGCAGAATTTTTTGTGGGAGCTGCAGAAGATGTGGTTGCAGAATATTTTTCTAAACACGAAAATGAAGCTGAGTGTAAACCGGATGTTATAGTTGTTGACCCTCCGCGAAAAGGGTGTGATGAAAAATTATTGTCTACAATTGTAAAAATGAATCCAAAGCGTGTTGTGTATGTAAGTTGCGACAGTGCAACACTTGCAAGAGATGTAAAATGGCTTAGCGAGAATGGATATAAATTAAAGGAAGCAACGCCATGCGATATGTTTGGTCAAACCGTTCATGTGGAGACGGTGTGCTTGCTCAGCCGAAAAGAACCTAACTAAGGGGCAGGTAATGCTAGATAAAGATTTGGCAGAAATATATGACTATAAAGGCCAAAAGTTAGAGGCTGACATTTTGATATGTACCCCCTTTTACTGGAAATACAATGAAAGGGGTACGTATAATTTTGTACAGTTTCTAAATAACTAAAATACATATGTGTTCATTGAGAAAGATTTAGTGCTACAATAAAAGAAAAACTGAAAGGCTGAAAAATGAAAATAAAACTATTACATACTTTAAAAAATTATGATAGAAAAAATCTTATAAAAGATATAATTGCCGGAATTATAATAATGGCCGTGTCTATTCCTATATCAATGGGATATGCACAAATTGCCGGACTGCCTGCAGTTTACGGATTATATGGTTCGGTATTCCCAATACTTGCATTTGCAATATTTTCCTCGTCACCACAATTTATATTTGGAGTCGATGCAGCTCCGGCAGCTCTTATTGGCTCGGCTTTGTTAAGTCTTAATATAGAGTTAGGTTCAGATGAGGCGATTGCAGCAGTTCCGGTAATGACTTTTTTTGTGGCAGTATGGTTGCTTGCGTTCTATTTTATGAAAGCAGGAAAACTTGTAAATTATATTTCAGCACCTGTAATGGGTGGATTTATAACAGGAATATGTACAACGATTATATTAATGCAGATTCCTAAAATAATAGGTGGAACATCAGGAACAGGAGAATTTTTTGAGCTGGCAGAGCACATATTTGAAACAGGAAAACACATAAATATTCCATCTGTAATAATGGGGGTGATAGCTCTTGTTATATTATTAGTTTCAAAAAAATTAATACCAAAGTTTCCAATGGCAGTAGTGCTTATGTTTGCGGGAACAATAATAACATTAAATATGCCAATAAGAGATTGGGGAATAAATACTTTAAGTGCCGTGGAACCGGGGCTCCCAAAGTGGAGCATTCCGGATTTTTCTATTATTTCGATTCAGCAGACAATAACAATAAGTTTATCTGTAGCAGTAGTAATAATGGCAGAAACCTTATTGGCAGAAAATAGTTTCGCACAAAAAAATAATTATCGTATAAATGATAATCAGGAAATCCTGGCTTTTTCAGTTGGAAATTTTATGGCGGCATTTACAGGATGCTGTCCAATTAATGGTTCCGTCTCACGTACTGCAATGGGAGAACAATATCAGGCAAAAACTCAACTTACAGGAATTGTTGCAGGACTTTCAATGATAGTGTTGCTTATTTGTGGAACAGGGTTTATAGGTTATTTGCCAATACCAATTTTAACAGCAATTGTTATTTCAGCACTTTTGGGAGCAACAGAGTTTGACCTTGCAGCACGACTTTGGAAATTGAGCAGAACAGAATTTCTTATTTTTGTAGGAGCATTTTTAGGCGTACTATTACTTGGAACAATAAATGGAGTTTTAATAGGAATAATTCTTTCGTTTACAGAAATGATTATAAGAACTTCAAAACCATCAAGATGTTTTCTTGGAATACAGCCTGGACATAGACATTTTAGGGATTTGAAAGAAGGAAATCAGATTCATGCCATAGAAGGTGTAATTATTTACAGATTTAGCAGTAATTTGTTTTTTGCAAATATCGGAGTGCTACAGCGTGATATAGAAGACAGTATAAAACCTGATACAAAGGCAGTAATTTTAGATGCAAGCGGAATAGGAAGCATAGATATAACAGCAGCAGACAGACTTGCAATGTTATATAAATCCTTGAAGGAAAAAGGAATACGATTTTACATGACCGAGCATATAGCAAAGGTAAATGAGCAGATAAGAACTCTTGGGCTTGGATATATGATTGAAGAGGGAAGGGTAAGAAGAACAATACATATAGCATTAAAAGATATGGGAATCGCAAGACCATATCCGTTAGAGGGTGGAATTGAAAATGAAGAAAGAAGTGCTTCAAGAAAGCGTGCGGATAACAAAGTACAGGAATTCGTATGGGCGTTTGGAGCTGAAAGCGAGGAGCAAATAGAAAAACAGATAGTTTTACAGATTCAACAGCTAAAGAAAACGGGAGATATCGAAAAACTTTTCCACGGAAGCTGGTCACACATGGATGCATTTGACGAGGATGAATGGTTAGAACATTTAGAAGAACATTTGAAGGAAATCGTTAATATTTCAGGAAAAGATGAAAAGAGCATTGCTACCAGATTTGAGGAACATAGAAAAGAAATCCATGAGAGAATCAAAAATGAGCATCCGGAAATGGCAGGGCGATTCAAGAAAAGAAGGCATATTCTTGATGAACATTTAAGACAAAGACATCCTGAAGTATTTAATCTTATTGAGCATTTAAGGGAAAGTGATGATAGTAACTAAATCGTTCATATACCGGATTTCTAATATTCGGTCTGTATTTTTTATAAAATGATGATAGCAACTTAATTTTTCCTGTACCCAGTATAACAGAATCGGGTATAGGAAAAATTAAATGTATTATTTTAATCTAATACACAATAAAACTAATAGCGAATCTGTTTAACTAACCGCAATTATATAAAATCATCAATTTCGCATAAGCAGCTTCGCAAGAAATATTGTAAAGAGGAGTTACACCGGTATCTATAATTTTTGCACTGCTGTCGTATAAGGCTGCATCTTTGCTTTTAAATGATGCACAGTAAAAATCTATTCCTAAATCTATACATTTTTTTGCAAAATCAATAATAGAATAACTGTCAGTTGTACATGCCGTTGCTGAATGATACATATAATGAAGGACAGCTTTTGGCTTTGCACTTAAATCAATGTTGCCATATTTTAGACCCGGATAAGGACGAATTAATAATATCCCATTGTTAAAGTTCCCACTCCATAAAGCAGAGTGAGCGTCTGTAGTTTTACAGTGCTCCGAATTATTGCAAATATTATTAAAATCAGGTGCATTTTTAAATGATATATTTAATTTATGGGATTCTGACAAATGAGGATAGCTCTCGTTAGCAAAAAATCTTTCATCAATCATTTTGCCAAAATATTTGCCTGTAAAACTGCGAAACTGGTCCGTAAATGGGTCAGATTCCACAATATGAGTGGAAAGATAAACAGGGATTTCGCCTTTATTATTTTCAAAAATAGTGAAAACGCCATTTATGCCACTTGATTTGATAAAACATACAGCATTTCTGAAATTGTTCATGCCATTACTGCCGGGAAGTCCCAAAGCAAGATTGCTTGCAACAAGTACAATTGGAATAGAACAATTTTCAAACATTGTTCCAATTAAAGCTGATGTATAGGAAAGTGTATCAGAACCATGTGTTATAATGATTCCCTGATATTTTTCAAAATTTAATTCCAAAAGGCAATTGCATAAAACGCCCCACTCTACAGGAGTAAGATTTTCACTTAAAATATTAATCGGCTGAATTACTTCAAATTCAGTATCATCAGCATATTTCTCATTATATAACTGAAGAAGTCTATAAGAGGAAGCAGCAGTGGTATTGATAATTTTTCCCTCGACTTTGCTTCCAATAGTTCCTCCGGTTAAAATGACTAAAATTTTCTTCATAAATTGCTCCTAAGTATTGGAAGCGTTGCAAAATTATGTACGAACCTTAATAATTTTTCCATAGTTTATTGCAGGAACTCCCATTTTATATGGACGGATTCTAAAATAATATGTTTTCTTCTTTTTCAAATGTTTTTTATATGTAGATGTCTTGCCACCTGATGCACGGACGGTTTTGACACCTTTTTTAAATGACTTATCATAGGAATACTGAATAAAATATCCGTCACAATTTTTATCAGTTTTCCATGTAAGCTTGAGTTCTTTAGACTTGTTTAGTTTCTTCTTTGCAAATTTAACGGAATCAAGTTTAGGTTGCTTTTTAGTTTTTGCTGAAACTGTTTTACTCCAATTCCCAATTCCTACATTATTAGTATAAGCACGCATACGTATATAATATTTTGTATTATAAGGAAGCTTTTTGATGACGGTTTTTGAATCCTTTCCGTCAACCTTAATAGTTTTTACGTGCTTTTTAAATTTTTTGTCTTTAGAATATTGTATAGTGTACCCGCTTACTCCGTTTTGGGTAGTCCATTTTAAATTAATTTCATTGGAACGGCTAATTTTAGCTGATGTAATTTTAGCTTGCTTTGGTAAAATTAAAAAATCAGCGGAACATGAACTTAAATATTTAATCTCATTTCCTATTACTTTAACAGAACCTACGCCGGAATATACATTGTCTGAATAATCGACAGTGTAATTGTCAGGAGATACAACCTGTCCGTTATAAGTTACTGTTACGTCAGGGCGTTGCTCTGAGCCGTTGCACGTATAAATGTTTTGGCTAAGAGTTACAGAAGCATTTTTCAAAGAAACATATGGATTATTTTCCTGGGCATCTGTAGTTATTTCGCCATTTACAAAGTTAATTTTAACATTACCGTCTGTAGTGCGGTAAGTTTTAATAAATCTTCTAGCCAATCGTTTAAGAACAGATGGTTTTGGAAGAGTAGTCTCATTGCTCCTTTCGGATGAAATAACAGCCATTGATGGTGCACATGCATCTAAAAAATCCGCACAAGAAGATAATGCGGCACCATGATGACCAACTTTTAATACATCGCATTTAAAATCAATTCCCATTGCCAATAACTTTTCTTCCATCGTAGAAGGCAAATCTCCGGTCAACACAACTGATCTGTCATCGCAGGTAACTTTTAAAACAAGACTACATTCATTATAAGTTGAGCCCATAGTTCCATCATATAAGCATGTGACTGTGGCATCGCCAAATGACCAGCTTTGAAGATATGAAGGGTTAGAATAAGGGCATCCTTCAGCTTTTAAAGCTTCCATAAAGGCATAAAATACATCTAAATCTTTTGAGCATGGAGAACAAAAAGTTTCTCCGATTTCAAATTCTTTAAAGATACGGGCAAATCCACCGACATGGTCTCCATCAGGATGCGTGGAAACAACATAGTCAATTTTTGAGATTCCGAGTGATTTAAGATAAGTAACAATATTTTCAGTTTCTGTATTAACACCTGAATCAACAAGCATATAATGTCCTTCACTTTCCATTAAAATGCAATCTCCACGTCCGGCATAAATGGCAGTCATTGACATTTGTCCTGCGTTAGCATCAACAATAAATTGAGGCAGATATAATTGTAAAATAAAAATCAGGCATACAAAAAATATATGCCTGACAGATTTTTTCATTCGTAATGAAAAATTAATACTCATAATGTTAAACCTCGGCTTTAATATTATTTTTGTGAATTATAATTTTCATTAATATAGTCTAAACACCTTTTCGCTAATAAATAGTATACAACAATAAGACAAATAATTACAAACGTAAAAAGATTGCCGGTTACAATTAAAGCATGATAATCGGAACCGAGCCAGTAAACAAAAGTTGCCAATACAAATCCCACTACGCTTACATACCATGTAGCTTTTATCCAACCACGCTCATCACGACATGCAATTCCCGGAGCTAATTTAAGAAAGCCGTGAGTGTAAAAAAATGTTGTTATAACACCAGCGAACAAATATGCAAAACCAATAGCAAATACTAAATTACAAAGTAATATTCCATTAATGAAAAATGGCAGAATATAAATAATAATGCTGAGAATTAAAGAAATAATACTGAGTAATATAGCATAATTAAATTGACGGCTGCCTTTGTTCTTGAGAAGAAAAGCGGCGATTGCAATTAAAATAAATCCGACAATATCATTAAAAATATCTATATGAATATTGTCAAAAAATACTTTGTCAATTACTTTGGCCTCGTTAGTTGAAACTGCATCTGAATTATCATCAGACAAAGAGCTGTCATGCTTGTCTTCTATCATTTTATAAGTACAGGAAGCTCCATAAGTTGATTTAATATTATAATATTGAAATTCGCCAATAACGTTGTCAGAGTTATTGTAATTGTTAGGATATGCTATTCCTGTGTCGATATTAACATCTAAAACAATAAATAAGAAACCAAGTAAAAATAAAATTATACTAAGTTTACCACGGGATAATTTCATAGAATCCTCCTTATTAATATGTACAAAATTAATATGTATAAACTAAAAAAATAATACAAACGTCATATTTTTTTTAAGTGTATCCATTGATGTCACCAAATGAAATTTTAAAGAGATAACATTTGTAATAAATATTAATAATATAATATGTGTGATGCCGGTAGGAGTACGTAGTACATAACAATCCATGGGCGTAAAAATCGGGACTTTTGCCACAACATCATATGTGTATGATGTGAATTGAAACAATTTTAATAAGTCGATTATAACCTATTTAAAATTAAAATCCAATAGTATTTGATTATTCAAAATTTAAAGTGTATAATATTTTACGATTATAAATAACCCTTATATTATAGGAAAGGAATTATGGAAACAATGAAGAAAAAATTAATGATGTTAGTACTTTCATTAGTACTTTGTGTTACTACAGTTGGTCAGTTTAGTACACCGGTACAGGCTGAAGAAAGAACAGATTACGTTATTAAAGTTAATAAAGGGACAAACTGTGTTACAGTCTATGATAAAGACGGGAAGCCGGTTAAGGCTATGATTTGTTCTCCAAGTAATGAAACACCTGTAGGAACATTTTATACTCCTGTAAAATATAAATGGCATGAAATGATTGGTAACTGCTATGCACAGTACTGTACAAGAATTACTTGGGATGGAATACTTTTCCACTCAGTTTGGTATTACAAAAATGGTGATAAGTCAACAATGTCAGTATCAGCATACAACGTAATGGGTAACAAAGCATCTCACGGATGTGTTCGTTTACTTTGCAAAGATGCAAAATGGATTTATGACAATTGTGCATTAAAAACAAAGGTAGTTATTTTTAACGGAACAAAGAAAGATGATCCATTAGGAAGACCATCATTTACACCACTTTCAACAAAATCACGTACTTCATGGGACCCAACAGACCCAGACCCAAAGAATCCATTCAGAGGAAACAAGCCAACAATAACAGCTAAAACAGCTACAGTTAAACTTGGTTCAAAGGTTAATGTAAAAGACTTAGTTTTAATTAAGGATTCAGCTGGAAATGAATTAACAGCTAAAGAAGCAAAGGTTAAAGTAAAAGGAAAAGTAAATACAGCAAAAGTTGGTAAATATAAAGTTACATATAGAATAACAGATAAACTTGGAAAGAAGACAAGCAAGACATTTAAATTTAATGTTATTGATAATAAGAAACCTACGATTTTAGTTGATAAAAAGAAAAAGACAGTTGCGATGACAACAACTCAGAATCTTTTAAATGGTGTAACAGCACAGGCAGCATCAGGAAAAGATTTGACTCAGAAAATCAAGGTAAAAGTTATTGATGAAGCAGGCAACAAAGTAAGAGTAAAACAGGGAAATGTTACATTTGATAAAGCAGGAACTTACAAAGTTGTATACAAAGTAACAGGAAATAATAAGAAAACAAGAACAACAACAGTTAAGTACAATGTTGTTGACAGAGGAGTTAAATTAACTGTAAACACTAACATTACAATTAATCAGGGTGAAATATTTGAACCATTAAAATATGTTTCAGAATTAAAGACATTTAAGGGCGTTGCTATTGATATCGCTAAGAATGTAAGCATTACAGGTACAGTTAATTCAAATGTTCCCGGAACATACAAGGTAGTATATGCAGCAGCTAACAGAGGAATTGCTTATACAAGAAGAGAAGTTGAAGTAACAGTAACAGTAGTTGCTAAGACACCTGAAACAACTACTGTACCGGAGACAACAAAGGCTCCAGAAACAACTACTACACCAGAAACAACAAAGCCTGCTGAGACAACAAAGCAGGAAGAAACAACTGCACCACAGACAACAAAAAATTCAGCTAATCAGGATAAAGATTGGTCAGAAAGATATTAAGATATGTATACATTTGAAACAATGATAAGCTACAGTGCTGTTGACAGAAATGGAAATTTGCCACTATATGGAATTTTAAATTTGCTGCAGGATTGCACTAATATGCAGTCTTCAAGCATAGGAATGGGAGTTGAGCATATGAAACAGGTTAACAAAGGATGGATACTTGTTTCATACAAAATCTCATTAAAAAAGAAGTTAAGATATGGCGAAAAAGTCCGTGTTGGAACGGCAGCAAGTAGTTTTAGCAGCTTTTATGGAGACAGAAAATTTCAAATAGAATCGCTAGATGGTGAAAAATTAGTAGAAGCCGATAGTATATGGGTTTTAATGGACATGGAAACACGCCATCCCATAAGAGTATCCGAGGAAGAAAGAAAAGGATATGTAATTGAAGAAGGAATAAATGATTTGAAGGCTGACAGAAAAATCAAATTCTCTTCTGAAAGGGAAAAAGTTGGTGAATTTAAAGTCCTAAAGACTTATATAGATAATAATGGTCATATGAATAATGCTGATTACTTAAGGGTTGCAGCAGAATTTGTACCTGCAGATTTTGAATACTATGAGGTTGATATTATCTATAATAAGGAAGCTATGGAAGGCGAAATGATGACAGCATATTTGCATCGTGAGGAAAATGAAATTGAAATTACATTTGAAGATAAAGATGAGAATGTACTGGCAAAGGTAAGACTGCAAAATAAATAGCATTATAAAATAAAACAATTCATTACTCAGGAATAATGATAAATGATTTTAGACTAACATTTTAGGAATAATGAATAAAAATATTAAGGCGGGAGTAGAAATCTCCCGCCTTATAAAATATAATAAAGTCGTAAATAATTAATAAAATGTCTGATTAAAATTAAAAAATAGTTAGAAAATATCTTATGGCAGGCATTTAAATATTTATAAATAAAAACAGATACAGAAAGGACGGAAACACATGATTGAATTAGGAAAATATCAGATATTAAAGGTAGTTAGAAAGTCAACAATAGGAGTATATCTTGGGGATGAAAGAGAACAGGTATTGTTACCAAAGAAACAGGTACCACAGGATATTAGTGTTGGCGATTCAATAAAAGTATTTATATACAGAGATTCAGAGGACAGACTGATTTCTACTGTAAATCAGCCACTATTAACATTAGGTGAAGTAGCAATGCTTACAGTAAAAGATGTTTCAAAAAATGGAGCATATCTTGACTGGGGACTTGAAAAAGATTTGTTCCTTCCATATAAAGAACAGACAACGCAGGTAAGACCGGGTGAAAGATACTTGATAGCTTTATATATTGATAAGAGTAGCAGATTATGTGGAACCATGAATGTATACGATTATTTGGAAGATAATCCACCATATGTGAAAGATGATCAGGTTTCAGGTATAGTTTACAATTATAATGAAAGATTTGGAGCATTTGTAGCAGTAGATAACAAATATCACGGAATGCTTTTAAAAAGAGAACTCCACAGAAATGTTCAGATAGGTGAGCAGATTGAAGCAAGAGTCATAAATGTAAGAAAAGATGGCAAGATGGATTTGAGCCTCCAGAAGAAAGCATATTTGCAAATGGAAGACGATGCAAAGAAAATATACGAAATAATAGAGGCTATGGGTGGAGAATTACCATATACAGATAAGGCAAAACCTGAAGTTATTAAAAATGATTTTAATATGAGTAAAAACGAATTTAAGCGTGGTATCGGCAGATTGCTCAAAGAACATAAGGTGTCAATTGGGGTAAATTCAATAAATTTAACAAAAGAATAATGCCGATATACAATTTAGCCAAATTATAAAATTATATTTTGGCTATTTACAATATAGAATTTTCTCTGGGGCTGATTTACAATAACCACTGTAATAAAGAAGAGTACGGAGGCGTGATTTGCGGAGTATGTTGCGCCAGGCACTAGATATTAGAGGAGGAACTTATGGCAAGTTTATCATTAAAAAACATTAGCAAGGTATATCCTAACGGATTTGTTGCAGTAAAAGATTTTAACCTTGAAATCAAGGATAAGGAATTTATCATTTTCGTAGGACCATCAGGTTGTGGTAAGTCAACAACACTTCGTATGATTGCAGGTCTTGAAGAAATCTCATCAGGAGAATTATATATTGGAGACAAGTTAGTTAACGATGTAGAACCTAAAGATAGAGATATCGCAATGGTTTTCCAGAACTACGCTTTGTATCCACATATGACAGTATATGATAATATGGCGTTCGGTCTTAAGTTAAGAAAAGTACCTAAGGCTGAAATTGAAAGATTAGTTAAAGAAGCAGCTAAGATTCTTGATTTGGAACACTTACTTGACAGAAAGCCAAAGGCTTTATCAGGTGGTCAGAGACAGAGAGTTGCTATGGGTCGTGCAATCGTTCGTGATCCTAAGGTATTCTTAATGGATGAACCTCTTTCAAACTTAGATGCTAAGTTAAGAGTTCAGATGCGTGTTGAAATTGCTAAGATTCATAAGAGATTAGGAGCAACAATCATTTACGTTACTCATGACCAGACAGAAGCTATGACACTTGGTACAAGAATCGTAGTTATGAAAGATGGTGTAGTTCAGCAGGTAGATTCACCTAAGAACTTATATGATAATCCGGTTAACTTATTCGTAGCAGGATTCATGGGATCACCACAGATGAACTTCATCGACGCTGAAGTTGAAAGAGATGGAGAAGATGTTAAACTTCACATTGGTCAGGCAAGACAGTACATCACAGTACCAGCTGATCAGGCTAGAGCTTTAGTTGAAGGCGGATATGTTGGAAAGACAGTTGTTATGGGTATCAGACCAGAAGATATTCATGATGAAGAAAGCTTCATTGAAATGTCACCTGAAAGTGTATTTACAACAACAATCAGATTATACGAATTATTAGGTGCTGAAGTTTACTTATATTTCGATGTAGAAGGATTCGATTGTACAGCAAGAGTAAATCCTCGTACACAGGCTAGACCTGGTGATGAAGTAAGAATGGCAATGGATCTTACAAAGTTGCATATCTTTGATAAAGAAACAGAACAGGTTATCACAAACTAGTAAAAATGAAATAAATGTGAAAAAAAGAGGAAATGCACAAAAAAAGTGTATTTTCTCTTTTTTTTTAATGAAAATTATATTAAACTATAAGATAAGAATGTGTTGAGCTTATTTTGATGAAAATAAAAAGATAAACTCTAGTCAGAAAAGATTTACGTACACACAAAATTTATAATTTTAAATTATAATTTCTTAGAAAACAAAATGTTGGGATGCATTAAATTAAAAAGAAATAGAGGTATACAGAATGATTTCAAATCAGATACTACAATCAACAATCAAAGGAGTAAAAGACATATCAAGAGTTGACTTATATGTTGCTGATACAGATGGAAAAATAGTTGCCAGTACTTCCCAGATTGGAAACCAGTTTAAAGATGCTATAATTGCATTCGCAGGTTCACCGGCAGATAGCCAGTCTGTTCAGGGATACCAATTTTTTAAGGTATATGATGAGAACCAGTTAGAATTAATTTTAATAGCTCAGGGAGCAAATGATGATGTATTTATGATTGGAAAGATGGCAGCCTTCCAGATACAGAATCTTTTGGTAGCGTATAAAGAAAGATTTGATAAAGATAATTTCATAAAGAATCTTTTGTTAGATAATCTTTTGTTGGTTGATATTTATAACAGAGCTAAGAAATTGCACATAGACATGGATACAAGAAGAGTTGTGTGCATTATTGAAACAAAGAATGAAAAAGACAGTGTTGCATTAGAAACTGTCAGAACATTATTTGCAACACAGAAGAAAGATTTTATTACAGCAGTAGATGAAAAGAGCATAATATTAATTAAGAATCTTGAAGAAAAACAAGGATATGAAGATGTTCAGAAGATTTCAGAAACAATTGTTGATATGTTAAATACAGAAGCAATGGTTAAGGCAACAGTTGCATATGGTACAATTATTTCAGAATTAAAAGAAGTGTCACGTTCTTATAAGGAAGCAAAGATGGCTTTAGATGTAGGAAAGATTTTCTATAGCAATAAGAGTGTTATTGCATATAACAACTTAGGAATTGGACGTTTGATTTATCAGTTACCTATTCCTCTTTGTAAGATGTTTATAAAGGAAAACTTCAATGGAAAGTCACCTGATGATTTTGATGAAGAAACACTTACAACAATAAATAAGTTCTTTGAAAATAATTTGAATGTATCTGAAACATCAAGACAGTTATATATTCATAGAAATACACTTGTATACAGATTAGATAAATTACAAAAGAGCACAGGACTTGATTTAAGAGTGTTTGAAGATGCAATAACATTTAAGATTGCATTAATGGTAGTAAAATATATGAATTACATGGATAGTATGAATGAATTCTAAATACGGCTATAATGGAATGCGCAGTTTTTCTGCGCATTTCAAATGCTTTTAGGAGTCACGGCAGGGTGAGAGGACAAAGAAAATGATTACTTTTGAAAATGTTACTAAGTCGTATGGTAATGGTGCACCGGCGCTAAGTAACCTTAATATAGAAATTGAAGATGGAGAGTTTGTATTTGTTGTAGGAACAAGCGGTTCAGGCAAATCAACATTTATTAAATTACTTTTGAAGGAATTAGAACCGACAGAAGGAAAAATTATCGTAAACGATACTGAATTAAGAAAACTAAGATCAGGAAAGACTGCAAAATACAGAAGAAAAGTAGGAGTTGTATTTCAGGATTTCCGTCTTTTGAAAGATAGAAATGTATATGAAAATATCGCATTTGCACAGAGAGTAATAGGTGTGTCCACAAGAGAAATAAAGAAAAATGTTCCTAGAATGTTATCTTTAGTTGGGCTTTCTGAAAAATATAAGTCATTTCCAAATGAGTTATCAGGTGGTGAACAGCAGAGAGTTGCACTTGCAAGAGCGTTGGTAAATAAGCCGGCATTGTTGTTGGCAGATGAGCCAACCGGAAACCTGGATCCGGGAAATTCATGGGAAATCATGAAATTGTTGGATGAGATTAACAAACAGGGAACGACGGTAGTTGTAGTTACGCATAATATGGAAATAGTTGAGCGAATGCAAAAAAGAGTAATTACAATGAAAAAAGGAATAAAGGTAAGCGACAGTAAGGTGGATTAAAGATGAAAATTAGAACAGCATTATATTGCCTTAAGCAAGGGCTTGTAAATATAAAGAGAAACAAATTATTTTCACTTGCTTCGATTAGTACAATAGCTGCCTGTGTATTTCTGATTGGTATGTTTTATACAATTGTAGTAAATTTCCAGTACATTGTAAAATCAGCAGAAGACCAGGTAGGAATTACTATATTTTTTAACAAAGGAATAGATCAGGCAGGAATTGATGCCATAGGGGCGCAGATAGCTGCAAATGATAAAGTGGCAAATTACACATTTACTTCAGCAGAAGAAGCGTGGGATATTTTTAAAGTAGAATATTTTAAACAGAATGAAGATTTAGCAGAAGGATTTAAGGATGACAATCCGTTGGCAAATTCAGCATCTTATACAGTATATTTGAAAAATATAGAAGACCAGAAAAGCTTTTCAGATGAGATGTCTCAGGTAGAGGGTGTAAGAGCAGTAAATTATTCAGAAGGAACAGTAAGCGCAATGACAAGCTTTGGAAGGCTTGTTGGATATGCATCTGTAGCCATAATTGTTGTATTGCTTGCTGTAGGTATTTTCCTTATTAGTAATACGGTAATGATTGGTATTTCTGTTCGTAAGAAAGAAATAAAAGTAATGAAGTTAATTGGTGCTTCAAATATTTTTGTAAGAGCACCATTTATCATAGAAGGTATAGTTATAGGTTTAGTAGGAGCAACAATTCCATTAGTACTTATTAAAGTGTTATATGAAAAGGTTGTCGAATTCGTAATGCAGCAGTTTAGCGCATTATCTTCTATAATTGTATTTTTACCACAGAGCACAATTTTTGCAGTATTGGTTCCTATGGGATTAGGAATCGGTGCAGGAATTGGATTTGTAGGAAGTATTTTATCAATTAGAAAGCACTTAAAGGTTTAAGGAGGAGGAAACAAAATGAACAAAGTTCATTTTCTATAAATGTTTCCGACGAATAGCCGCCGACCGAAGGGAGGGGGCAACACATATATGAGGAGAATGTTCATGAAAAAAAGAAACAAGATATTGTGTGGATTTCTTGTCCTTAGCTTAATAATAGGAACGGCAGTGCCGTCTAGAGCTACAATTAAGGACGAAAAAGATAAATTAAATAATTTGCAGAATGAGCAGGAAGATGTTCAACAGCAGATTAATGGTTTGGAAAAATCAAAGGCTGACGCAAAAACATTTATTAATACAGTGGATTCTCAGGTTTCAGCTATTTCAAAACAAATGTATGACAACGAGAATGAACTTGATAAAACTGAAAAGAAAATAAAGAAAAATGAGAAAAAATTAGAGAATGCTCAGACAAGCATAGAGAATCAGTATGCTGCGATGAAACTTAGAATACAGTTTATGTATGAAAATGGCGATACACAGATGTTGGATTTGATTTTGTCATCAAAGAGTGTTGGAGATTTTCTTAATAAGGCAGAATACATATCAGAAATTTCATCATATGACAGAAAAATGTTAAATAAAATGAAAGAGACAAAGCAGGAAATTGCTGATACTCAAGTTGCGTTAGAAGACAGTAAAACTAATTTAGAGAATTTGCAAACAAAGCTTTCAAAACAAAAGAGCGATTTGCAGATATTGTCTGATGCAAAAGAAAAAGAAATGGAAGAATATAATAACCTGATTGCTGCAGGAAAGAAAAGCAAAGATAATATAGATGATGAAATCAGCAATCAGAAACAGGTTATTCAGGAAATGGAAAGCATTGAAAAGGCAAGAGAAGAGGCAGCAAGAAAAGCAGCACTTGCAGCTCAGAATGCTAATAAAAGTACAGGACAGAGTTCTGCTTCAACAGGAGTAACTCAGACAAAACCAAATACTGACAGCAATGCAGGAAGTACACAAAATACCGTAAATTCTGCAACAGGATATATTTGGCCTTTGCCTGGATATAGCACAGTATCATCTGATTTTGGATACCGTTCAGATCCATTTACAGGCAAACAGTCATATCATTCAGGTATAGACATACCGGCTCCGGCAGGAACAAGAATTGTGGCAGCCGCATCAGGACAGGTTGCGTGGGCAAACTATAGTACAACAGCAGGAAACTGGATTGGAATAGATCACGGCAATGGTGTATATACTGTATATATGCATTGTTCTGCATTAATTGTATCAGCAGGACAAAATGTAAGTGCGGGAGACGTTATAGGGCTTGTAGGAACAACAGGTTCGTCAACAGGAAATCATTTGCATTTTAGTGTACGATTAAATGGGGCATATGTAAGTCCTTGGAATTACGTGAGCAAATAAAGAAAACGAAGGCACACTACTAAGATAAAATAGTGGGTGCCTTTGTTCTGTTATATACGGCAAAAATATAAATAACTATTATAAGGAGACATATAAATTATGAAAAAAAAGAAAGCTGCTAAAATAATAGGCGTAATTTTGGTTGTTGTGTTTGTATTTGGAGGTGGATTTGCAGCAGGTACAATTTCAACAATAATTAAGACAAATAGCTCAGATAACATTGCATCACAAGTACAGACAAAGATGAATTATCTAAATAAATTGATTGATGATTATTATTTGGATTACAATGACAATAAGAATGATGAAAAAATAAAAGACAGTATTTATAAAGGTCTTTTAAATGGATTAGATGATCCATATTCTGTGTATTATACAAAAGAAGAATATCAGTCATTGCTTGAAAGTACTAGCGGAAGCTACTGTGGAATAGGTGTTGTTGTTAGCCAGAATAATGATACGGGAGTAATTACTGCAGTTAGAGTATTTGACGGAGCACCTGGAGATAAAGCGGGTGTTAAAGCTAAGGATATTATATATAAAGTAGAAGATGAAGAAGTAACCGGTGAAGATTTAAGCTCCGTTGTTGCAAAGATGAAAGGAGATAAAGGAACTAAGGTTAAAGTCACAGTATATCGTCCATCTACATCAAAGTATATTGATATGGAAATTGAAAGAGATGAAGTTAATGTTCCTACAATAGAAACAAAAATGCTTGATAATAATATAGGATACATGCAGATAACAGAATTTGATGAGGTTACATACAATCAGTTTAAAGAGGGCTTGGAAAGTTTAAAGAAGCAGGGAATGAAGTCTATTATTTTTGATGTTAGAGATAATCCGGGTGGAATGTATAAAACTGTAGTAAATATGTTAGATGATATTTTGCCTGAGGGAGTTTTGGTGTACACTGAGGATAAAGATGGCAATAAAGAGGAACAAAAATCTGATGCAAATTGCCTTGATATGCCTATGGTTGTTTTACAGAATGAAAACAGTGCCAGTGCAGCAGAGATTTTTGCAGGGGCAATTAAAGATTTTAAGGCAGGTACAATAATAGGATATACATCATTTGGAAAAGGGATTGTACAGACAATAATGCCATTATCTGACGGTTCGGCAATAAAACTTACGATACAGAGATATTTTACACCAAGTGGAGTTAATATTCAGGGAACAGGCATTGAACCGGATATTAAAGTAGAAGAAAATTCTGAGACAGAAAGAGATGACCAGTTACAAAAAGCAATAGATACATTGTCAGAAGAATAAAAAATTGTTAAAAGCGTACAGAACAAAAGTTCGATTTTGTTCTGTACTTTTTTTTGCCTGAATGATATACTAATCAGGTAGCAATACTAAGAAGATATCGAATAGAGTAAAAGTTTTATAATGAAATAATATGATGCTAGGGCGAAAGCCCCTATTTGTGAGCAAATAATGCTATTTATCAACTCTTTATAAAATTCGTTTGCAGGGCGACCCCTATTTGTGGGCAAACTCATGTGGAACTTAGACCTTTTGACTCTGGCATCACATAAAATAAGGGGATAAATATAACAGAGGTATTTTATGGATCATTTTGAATTAGTATCAGAATTTAAGCCGACAGGGGATCAGCCCCAGGCAATAGAAGAATTAGTTGAAGGATTTAAAAAAGGTAATCAGTGTGAAACCTTATTAGGTGTAACAGGTTCAGGTAAGACATTTACAATGGCGAATGTTATACAACAACTTAATAAACCAACGCTGATTATTGCTCATAACAAGACTTTGGCAGCTCAGTTATATGGTGAATTTAAAGAATTTTTTCCAAATAACGCAGTGGAATATTTTGTCTCCTATTATGATTATTATCAGCCGGAGGCGTATGTGCCAAGTACAGATACTTATATAGAAAAAGATTCGGCAATAAATGATGAAATAGATAAATTAAGACATTCGGCAACAATGGCTTTGATGGAAAGAAAAGACGTTATTATTATTTCGTCAGTTTCCTGTATTTATGGCTTAGGAGATCCGATTGATTATAAGAATATGGTTGTTTCCCTAAGACCGGGAATGATTAAGGATAGAGATGAAGTAATAAGAAAATTAATAGAGATACAATATGATCGCAACGATATGGATTTTAAGCGTGGTACTTTTCGTGTAAGAGGAGATGTTGTTGAGGTATTTCCGGCTTCCTATGGCGACACGGCAGTCCGTATAGAATTTTTTGGAGATGAGGTGGACAGGATAACGGAAATTGATACATTAACAGGTGAAGTTAAGAACAGACTGGAACATGTGGCAATTTTCCCTAATTCTCATTATGTTATTCCACCTGAAAAGATGGAAGGAGCAATTGCGGCAATTGAGAAGGAACTGGCACAACAGGTAGCTTATTTTAAGAGTGAGGATAAGCTGATTGAGGCACAAAGAATTGCCGAGCGTACTAATTTTGATATGGAAATGCTTAGGGAAACCGGCATTTGCTCAGGCATAGAGAATTATTCAAGACATATGGCAGGATTAGAGTCGGGTGCGACACCTCATACATTAATGGAATATTTTGGAGATGATTTTCTAATAATAATAGACGAATCGCATATTACAGTTCCACAGATTAGAGGAATGTATGCAGGCGATCAGTCAAGAAAGACAACACTGGTGGATTATGGATTCAGACTTCCATCAGCAAAAGATAACAGACCACTTAATTTTGATGAATTTGAAAGCATGATTGATCAGATTATGTTTGTTTCGGCAACACCGGGAGAATACGAGAGCCAGCATGAGTTATTAAGAGCACAACAGGTTATCAGACCTACAGGTCTTTTGGATCCTGAGGTTGAAGTGAGACCGGTTGCAGGGCAGATAGATGATTTAATTTCTGAAATTAATAAAGAAGTAGAAAAGAAGAATAAAATATTAGTTACTACTTTGACTAAGAGGATGGCAGAGGATTTGACTGACTATATGAAGGAAGTTGGAATCAGGGTTAAATACCTTCATTCGGACATAGATACATTGGAGCGAGCAGAAATTATAAGAAATATGAGACTTGACCAATTTGATGTACTTGTAGGAATTAACCTTTTAAGGGAAGGTCTTGATATTCCTGAAATTGCCTTGGTAGCGATACTTGATGCAGACAAGGAAGGATTTTTAAGATCTGAGACGTCACTTATTCAGACGATAGGTCGTGCAGCAAGAAATGCAGAAGGACATGTAATCATGTATGCGGACAAGATTACAGATTCAATGAGGGTTGCCATAGATGAGACAAATCGTCGTAGAGATATACAGATGAAGTACAATAAGGAGCATGGAATTACGCCAAAAACTATTATTAAAGCAGTGCGTGACCTTATTAGTATTTCAAAAGAAGTGGACAAGAAGATTAATGATATTGAGAAAGATCCGGAATCAATGGATCCGAAGGAAATTCGTAAGCTGATAGATAAACTTACAAAGAAGATGCAAAAGGCTGCAGCTGATTTTGATTTTGAGTCAGCAATAGAATTTAGAGATAAGATAGCAGATTTGCGAAAATATTTGAATTAAACAGATTTGAATATAGGCATAGTGTAAGAGGTTTGAGAGAAAATATAATTATAATAATTGTAGTGAATTTACAGTTTGTTATTTTTAATTAATATTCAGAACACCCTGCATGTAGAGAGGACAGACAATTGGATAATAAAAAATATATAAAAATCAGAGGTGCAGCAGAGCACAATTTAAAAAATATAGATATAGATATTCCAAGAGATGAATTTGTCGTATTGACAGGTCTTAGTGGCTCAGGTAAATCGTCTCTTGCATTTGATACAATTTATGCTGAGGGGCAGAGAAGATATATGGAATCATTATCTTCTTATGCAAGACAATTCCTAGGACAGATGGAAAAACCACAGGTAGAAAGTTTAGAAGGACTTCCTCCGGCAATTTCAATAGACCAGAAGTCAACAAATAGAAATCCACGTTCTACAGTTGGAACTGTTACGGAAATATATGACTATTTAAGACTTTTATTTGCGAGAGCAGGTATTCCGCATTGCCCGAAATGTGGCCGCGAAATAAAAAAACAGACTGTTGATGAAATGGTGGATAAGATAATGGCACTTCCTGAAAGAACAAAGATTCAGGTTCTTGCACCGGTTGTTAGAGGAAGAAAAGGACGCCATGAAAAAGTGCTTGAAGGAGCGAAAAGAAGTGGATATGTACGTGTTCGTGTAGATGGAAATATGTACGAACTAACAGAAGACATAACATTAGATAAGAATATAAAGCATAATATTGAAATAGTTGTAGATAGACTTGCAATTAGAGAAGGAATGGAAAAGAGACTTAATGACTCTATTGATAATGCACTTAAATTAGCAGATGGTTTAATGATTATCGATGTAATTGATGGAGAACCAATGACATTTAGTCAGCATTTTTCATGCCCGGATTGTGGAATTAGTATTGATGAAATTCAGCCGAGAAGTTTTTCGTTTAATAATCCGTTTGGTGCGTGTCCTGATTGTTATGGATTAGGATATAAGATGGAGTTTGATGAGGATTTAATGATTCCTGACAAAAGTTTAAGTATTAATCAGGGAGCGATAGTTGTTCTTGGGTGGCAGAGTGCAAATGATGGTAAGAGCTTTGCAAATGCCATTCTTAAGGCTTTAGGTAAAAAATATAATTTTGATTTAGATACACCGTTTAAAGACTATCCACAGGAAATTCATGATATTTTGATATATGGAACAAATGGAGTTTCCGTGCCTGTTCATTATAGAGGACAGCGTGGAGAAGGAGTTTATGATATTGCATTTGAGGGGCTTATAAGAAATGTTGAAAGGCGATATAGAGAAACAAGTGCAGAATCAACAAAGGCAGAATATGAGACATACATGAGAATTACACCGTGTAAGACTTGTGGCGGACAAAGATTAAAGAAAGAATCGCTTGCTGTAACAATTGCAGATAAGAATATTTATGAGATGACAGAAATGCCTGTTAGGGATTTAAGGGAATTTTTGGAAAATGTTGAATTGTCAGAAATGCAACATAAAATCGGCGATGAAATTCTTAAAGAAATAAAGGGAAGACTCAAGTTTTTGGTTGATGTAGGATTGGACTATTTAAGTCTTTCAAGAGCAACAGGAACATTATCCGGTGGAGAAGCTCAGAGAATACGTCTTGCAACTCAGATAGGGTCAGGGCTTGTTGGAGTCGCTTATATATTAGACGAACCAAGTATCGGTCTTCATCAGAATGACAATGATAAGTTACTTGCAACACTTAAACATTTGCGTGATTTGGGTAATTCATTGATAGTAGTTGAGCATGACGAAGATACAATGAGAGCAGCAGATTTCATAGTAGATATAGGTCCGGGAGCAGGAGCCCACGGAGGTGAAGTTATAGCTACCGGAACGGCTGAAGATATTATGAAGAATCCAAACTCAATTACAGGAAAATACTTAAGTGGTGAAATAAAGATTCCTGTTCCAAAAACAAGAAGAAAACCGACAGGTTGGCTAAAAATCGTTGGAGCAAAGGAAAATAATTTAAAAAATATAAATGTAAAAATTCCTACAGGAGTGCTTACATGTGTAACAGGTGTTTCAGGTTCAGGTAAGAGTTCACTTGTAAATGAAATTTTATATAAATCTCTTGCAAAACAGTTAAACAGAGCAAGATATATTCCCGGAAAGCATAAGACAATAGAGGGAGTAGAGCAGTTAGATAAAATTATTGATATTGATCAGTCTCCAATAGGAAGAACTCCACGTTCTAATCCGGCAACTTATACAGGGGTATTTGACACTATTAGAGATTTATTTGCAAATACAATGGATGCTAAGGAGCGAGGTTACAAGAAAGGTCGTTTTAGTTTTAATGTTAAAGGCGGCCGTTGTGAAGCTTGCTCAGGTGATGGTATTTTAAAGGTAGAAATGCATTTTCTTCCTGATGTTTATGTGCCATGTGAAGTATGTGGTGGAAAGAGATATAATCGTGAAACATTAGAGGTTAAGTATAAAGGAAAGAGCATTTACGACGTACTTGATATGACGGTTGAGGAAGCATTAGAATTTTTCAAAAATGTACCAAAAATTCATAACAAGATACAGACTTTATACGATGTTGGGTTGTCCTACATTAAATTAGGACAGCCATCAACTACATTATCCGGTGGAGAAGCTCAGAGAATTAAACTTGCTACAGAATTAAGTAAAAGAAGTACGGGAAGAACAATTTATGTACTTGATGAACCTACAACAGGACTTCATTTTGCAGATGTACACAAGTTAGTAGAAATTCTACAAAGGCTTGCAGCCGAAGGAAACACGGTAGTTGTAATAGAGCATAATCTTGATGTTATTAAAACCGCAGATTATATTATTGACATGGGTCCTGACGGAGGAGACAGAGGTGGAACTGTTGTAGTTTCGGGAACTCCTGAGGAGGTAGCAAAACACCCTACATCTTATACTGCAAAGTACGTAAAGCAGTATTTAGAAAAAGACAAAAAATAATAAAGTTGACATTTTAAAATATTGTGTATTTTTCATAAAAAACAGGAAAATAAAAAGGATTTAAAAAGGCCAAAAACAGCAATGGTTACAAAGATTAAAAACATGTTTTTAAACCCTTTAAAACTGCATAAAAATGTGCTAGATTATAGTTACAAGTTAAAGGAAAAGTACATTAAAACTTAATAAGAAATTAATACCGTAAGGCTTCTAAAAATTATCATTAGAACGTGTCATGAGATGAAAATTAAGTAAGTATCCAAGAGGAATGTTTAATGGGAAAAAGTCCTATAGGAGAAAACGAGAGACTCCAATATTTATTTAATCCGTGCTAGGAAAACAGAACAATTGGAATCGAGTGAATATTAGTCAAATATAGGTAAGAAAGGAGTTACCGGATTATCTACATAAGGTACAACGGATCGGAAGAGTTGTAAGAAGAGAGTGGATTGAAGGATGGTTATTAATCTCCAAGTGGCAACGTTGTTACAGAGATTTGAAAGATAACATCCTTATATATGTAGATATATTAAATTATTTGCAGATGGTATTTTTGAAACACGATTTTGATTAGGTATGATAAATCGAAAGTAAAGTAAGGGAGTATAGTTTCATATAAGATTAATGATTAATGAAGTTTGATCTGCAGCTAATGAATCAATTTTAGAAGTAAGGTATTTAAATACGAGCACCTGATATTAATAAATGTCAGGTGCTTTGTTAATTTAAGAAAAGGTTTATATTGTTATGGTTTTAACAATAGCCTACTTGTTTTAATATTAAAAATAATGTAGAATTGTTAATGATTTGAGAAAAATACAATTAATGATATTAATAGCATTTATCGTATTTTACAATAAATTGGTTAAAGCCATTATAGGAGAAAACAAAATGAATAAAGTTCAGTTTTAATAAATGTTTTCGAAAATTAGCCAACGATTCAAGTGGAAACACATATTAATTAGGAGGAATTATAGTGAAGAAAGAATTAGTAATCGTACTTGATTTTGGTGGTCAGTATAATCAGCTGGTTGCAAGACGAGTTCGTGAATGCAATGTATATTGTGAGATTTATTCTTATAAGACTGACATTGAAAAAATAAAAGCTATGAATCCAAAGGGAATTATTTTAACCGGAGGACCTAATAGTTGTTATGAAGCTGATTCTCCAACATATTCAAAGGAATTATTTGAAATGGGAGTTCCTGTTTTAGGACTTTGCTACGGAGCACAGCTTATGATGCATGTTTTAGGAGGAAAGGTAGAACGTGCAGACGTTCGCGAGTACGGTAAAACAGAAGTAATCGTAGATAAAACAAATTCACAGATATTTGAAGGCGTTTCACCTAAAACAATTTGTTGGATGAGTCATTTTGATTATATATCAAAGGTAGCACCTGGATTTGAAATATCATCTCATACAAAGGACTGCCCTTGTGCATCAGCAGAAAATGCAGATAAGAAACTTTATGCAATACAGTTCCATCCTGAAGTACTTCATACGCAGGAAGGAACAAAGATGCTTTACAATTTTGTTCGTGGAGTATGCCAATGCTCAGGTGAATGGAGAATGGATTCATTTGTAGAGGAATCAATTAAGGCAATCCGCGAAAAAGTTGGAGACGGGAAAGTATTGTGCGCATTATCAGGTGGTGTAGATTCATCTGTTGCAGCAGTAATGCTTTCAAAAGCAATTGGAAAACAGCTTACATGTGTATTTGTAGACCACGGTTTACTTCGTAAAAATGAAGGAGATGAAGTAGAAGCTGTATTTGGTCCTGATGGTCCATATGACTTAAACTTTATTCGTGTAAATGCACAGGAACGTTACTATAGCAAATTAGCAGGAGTAACTGAACCTGAAAAGAAGCGTAAAATTATCGGAGAAGAATTTATCCGGGTATTTGAAGAAGAAGCAAAGAAAATCGGAGCAGTAGACTTTCTAGTACAGGGAACAATTTATCCTGACGTTGTAGAAAGTGGTTTAGGTGGTGAGTCTGCAGTAATCAAATCACATCACAATGTAGGAGGATTACCTGATTGCGTAGATTTTAAAGAAATAATCGAACCACTTCGTGACTTGTTTAAGGACGAAGTAAGAAAAGCCGGCTTAGAAATGGGCATACCTGATTATCTTGTATACCGCCAACCATTCCCGGGACCAGGACTTGGAATCCGTATCATCGGTGAAGTAACAGCCGAGAAAGTTAAAATGGTACAGGATGCAGACGCAATTTACCGCGAGGAAATTGCAAATGCCGGATTGGACAAAACAATCGGACAGTATTTTGCAGCGCTAACAAACATGCGAAGCGTAGGTGTAATGGGTGATGAAAGAACATATGACTACGCCATTGCACTCCGTGCAGTAAATACTGTAGATTTTATGACAGCAGAAGCTGCAGAAATACCTTACGAAGTATTATCAAAGGTAATGAGCAGAATTATAAATGAGGTGCGAGGAGTCAACAGAGTAATGTATGATTTGACGAGTAAACCACCTGGAACTATAGAGTTTGAATAAATCGAGTTGCTTAAAAAAGCCAGTGTTTATGCGGGTTTCAGCGATTTCGATTAGTCTTTTGATAACAAATTGATAACAGTCATAGCAAGTGCCATTATTCTTGTTATCCAGTGGTTTATGGGTAACGGAACAATTAACAGGTGGCTTGCAGACTAAAGTTCGGAGCTTGGCTCTGAACAAATTCCATATTATAAACTAAGCCCTTAGCTGTGGTTAATAACCATAGTTAAGGGCTTTTTTGTCGTTGCCAAAGCATCTGTAGGGAGCTGCCAGTGGCAGGTCCTGTAGGTGCTTATTTATCTTTCAAGTGGTCTTTGAATGCTTCCACGAGAGCGTCACTTAATTCCTGTGATGGAACTTTTGCCCAACGCTGTGTGGTGTCGAACTCTGGATAATGGTAACGCCAGTTATCGTATTCTTCTCTGTTGATTTCTTCGGAAGATAGCTTGTCTGCCTGTTCTTTCCAAGCATACAGCATTTTGAGGAGTTCATATGCTTCTCTGCCTTTGTCCTTGTTGACCTTTAAGCATACCTCTCCGTCTGCTTCACTGACAGTAAGACCGTAAATATCTTCAAGGGTAAACAGAGTGTGCATAAGACCGATATAGCTGTCTATGTCAGGAACATCAAGAGCCTGTGGAGAAACATCAAGCACCTGTGCCAATGCATTTGTAAGGTCTGCTTTCGGTTTGCGTGTACCAGTTTCGTACTGTGCCAAACGCACATCAGCACTCTTTTCTGGAAAACCGATTGCTGTACCGAGATACTTTTGTGTCATACCACGCATTAGTCTGAAAAAATGTATTCTTTCGCTGATAGCCATAATGATACGCTCCTTTTATATTTAGTGAAATAAGTATAGCAGAAATGTTTAGTGGAAGTCAAGAAAAACCGAAACAAAAATGTTTAATATTTTCTTTGCAACCACTTGACAATAGCAAATATGTTTAGTAAAATAAATTACGAATTAAACAAATATGCTTAATGCGACAACTGAATGACCGTCCGAAAAGCCAAACCGCCAAGACCTCGTCGGAGCAAGTTCCGTATCGTTCGCTTGTGTGCAAGCACAAAAGCTCATTCGCTGCACTGCTCCTCCTCTTCCCCAAAAGTCTCCGACTTTTCGGGAACCCCTATACGAGCGAGCGCCTGATGTACTGCGGTGCATTGGGACAGCACAGCGCCTGCCGACAAGCAGGAGTGCCTGTTGGAACTTTAACACGGAGAAAGCGGCAAGCAAAAAATTATTTTAAGAAAGGAAGAAAAAGGATATGGAAAACAGATTTATCCGAGCCGAAGATGTGGCTCAGGAACTAAACGTATCAAAACCTTATGCATATAAACTCATCAGACAATTAAATGAGGAATTGAAAGCAAAGGGCTTTATTACGATTGCAGGGCGTGTAAATCGCCAGTATTTTTACGAAAGGCTCTACGGAGCAGGAAAGGGGGAAATGTAAATGCCGGTATTTAAGAATGAAGATAACGGTACTTGGTATGTGATGGCAAGGTATGTGAACTGGAAAGGGGAACGCAAGCAGAAATGCAAGCGTGGCTTTGCTACCAAACGAGAAGCACAGGAATGGGAAAGAATGTTCAAATTGCAGACTTCTTCAGACCTTGATATGAGTTTTGAAGCCTTTACGGAGCTTTATATCAATGATGTGAAGAACCGTTTGAAGGAAAACACGTGGCTTACCAAAGAGCATATCATACGCACAAAGATACTTCCGTATTTCGGGAAACTGAAAATCAGCGAGATTTCCACAAAGGAGATTATTACTTGGCAGAATGAAATGCTTGCCTATCGTGATGAGAAGAAAAAGCCTTATTCACAGACGTATCTGAAAACGCTGCACAATCAGTTGTCCGCCATTTTCAATCACGCTGTCCGCTACTATGAACTGCGTTCCAATCCTGCGGCAAAGGTGGGAAATATGGGACGTGAGGAACACAAGGAAATGCTGTTCTGGACAAAGGAAGAATACAAGAAATTCTCTTTTGAGATGATGGACAAGCCTGTTTCCTTTTATGCGTTTGAAATGCTTTACTGGTGCGGTATCCGAGAGGGCGAGCTGTTAGCTTTGACTCCGGCAGATTTCAACTTTGATAAGGAAACAGTCACAATCAATAAATCCTATCAGCGTTTGAAAGGGCAGGATGTGATTACTTCTCCGAAAACGAAAAAGAGCAACCGCACGATTAAAATGCCGAAGTTTCTGTGTGAGGAAATGAAAGAATATCTCGGTATGCTTTACGGATTGAAGAAGAAAGACCGTATCTTTACGGTGACGAAAAGCTATCTTCATCACGAGATGGACAGAGGGGCAAAGGCGGCAGGCGTGAAGCGTATCCGCATTCACGATCTCCGTCACAGCCACATTTCACTCTTGATTGATATGGGCTTTTCTGCGGTGGCGATTGCTGACCGAGTTGGTCACGAAAGTATTGATATTACTTATCAGTACGCACACCTCTTTCCGTCAAAGCAGATTGAGATGGCAGAAAAATTAGATGATTTAGGGAAAGGAGATTTTGAAAATGTCAGCTAAGAACAGAGATAACAAAAATCGTTGGAGGAATATCACAGTAGGGTTTCGAGTATCGCCCGAAGAAAACGAACTCATTAACAGAGCTGTAGCTCTATCAGGATTGCCAAAACAGGAGTATTGTTACCGCCGTTGCTTAAATCAGGATGTGGTGGTACAGGGCAATCCGAGAGTGTATAAGGCGTTGAAAACGGAATTTGCCACAGTCCTTGCGGAACTGAAAAGGATTGAAGCAGGAAAAGGTGTGGATGATGAACTGCTGAGTGTAATAGAACTGATTTCCATTATTCTCGGCGGTTTGAAAGGAGAGGATGCGAATGGAGAATAAAAAAGAAATGACTATTCCAAATGTATCTGCGGCAACAGATGCGGAACAGTCACTTTCCAAATGTACTGACAATAGTATAGTCAATCAGGATACGGATTTCAAGGGGTACGAGCAATCTTTTGAAGAAATGCAAAGGGAAATACTCAGACAGTTAGACCCTTCCTATCTGAAAACAGTATCAATGACAACGCTGTATGATACGGTGTTTGAGGTTCAGACACCACTTATCGACGGTCTGCTCCAAAGGGGAACTTACCTTTTCGTAGGTTCCCCGAAAGTGGGAAAGAGCTTTATGATGGCACAGCTTGCCTATCATATCAGCACAGGCACACCGCTTTGGGAGTATAAGGTGCGTAAGGCAACGGTGCTTTATTTTGCCCTTGAAGATGATTACCCACGTTTGCAGAAGCGATTGTTTCAGATGTTCGGTGCAAAGGAGACAGGCAATCTGTATTTCGCAACGGAATGTAAAACGGTCAATGGCGGACTGGAAGAACAGATAAGAGGGTTTATGAGGGAACACCCAGACACAGGCTTGATTATCATAGACACCTTAAAGCGTGTGCGTGAAGCAGGCGGAGCAGATTACAGCTACGCAAGTGATTATGATGTTGTGGCAAGGCTGAAAGCGTTGGCAGACAGTTACAAGGTTTCAATGCTTATTGTTCATCATACACGCAAACAAAAATCGGAAGATATATTCGATATGATTTCAGGCACGAATGGTCTGATGGGTGCGGCAGACGGTGCATTTGTTCTCAGTAAGGACAAGCGTACTTCCAACAATGCCACACTTGATGTTGCTGGCAGAGACCAGCAGGATATGAAAATCCATCTTGTAAGGGACAGCGAGCGATTGGTGTGGAACTTTGCAAAATCGGAAACGGAGATGTGGAAAGAACCGCCCGAACCTCTGCTTGAGAAGATAGCGGATACGCTCTTTTCGGAAAGTGACAGATGGGAAGGAACTGCTTCGGAACTTTGCGAAAGGCTTGCGGTGGATATAAAGCCGAATGTACTTTCTTTAAGGCTCAGTATCAACGCAAGCAGGCTGTTTCGTGATTACGGTATCCGTTATCAGAACAGCCGCACACACGACGGAAGAAAGGTTTCACTTTGGAAAGAAACCGAGCAGACGGCGTGACAAACGGTGTCAAAGGTGTCAATGTTTTTGAGAGCAGCACGCTGTGAAAAACATTGTCACCATCGTCACACTTTGACACCGGATAAAGTTTAGGGGAGTGTGCAGAGAGTGCCTTTTCAAAGGCGGCTCTTTGGTCTCGCCTGCTGGCTCGGTCGGTTCGCAGGCGTGTGTGCCACCGGCACACGCTCACCCCTCGGAGAGCCTTCGGAGAACGCAAAACCTGTTTACAGGTCGCATTTTTGATGGGTGTACCCGTCAAAAGTGCTTTTGCGTTACTTTTGACAAAAGTAACAAAACCTGAGAATGTTGAAATTTACAGATGGGAGATGAAAAAATGCAGAGAACGATAAGTGCAATGGTCGGTAAAGGCTCGGTCAATCACAATAGCCGAAAGTTCCGAGCAGAAAATGTAGACGGAACTCGTACTCATCTCAATATCGACTACTGCAATGAAAATATAAAGACAGTTTATCACGAATTGTTTGATGAAGCATTGGAAAGATACAATGCCAAGCAGATAAGGTCAGACCGAAAGATAAAAGATTATTATGAAAAAATCCGAAGTTCCAAGCAGGAAAAACCGTTCCACGAAATCATTTTACAGGTGGGCGGTAAGGGAAATATGAACGCCGATACGGAAAACGGAGAACTGGCAAAGCAGATTTTAGATGAATACTATCAGGGTTTTCAGGAGCGAAATCCACAGCTTCGGGTGTTCTCGGCTCATCTGCATATGGATGAAGCTACACCACATCTGCACATAGATTTTGTACCTTTTACCACAGGCAGCAAGCGTGGACTTGATACAAGAGTGTCACTAAAGCAGGCTCTTGCAACGCAAGGTTTTAAGGGCGGCAGTCGTGGCGATACGGAGTGGTCGCAATGGATACAGTCCGAAAAAGAACAGCTTGCGGCGGTGATGGAACGTTATGGGATTGAGTGGGAACATTTAGGCACACACGAAAAACATCTTTCTGTTTTGGATTATAAAAAGCAGGAAAGAGAAAAAGAAGTGGCGGCATTAGGTGCGAAAATCGAGCAGAAACAGATTGAATTTGATGTGTTGTCGGAACGAGTATTGAACTATGATAAGGCAAAAGACGAGCTGTCAAATCTTGAAATAGAGCTTGATACTGCACCGAAATATCAGTTGCCAGAACCAGAGAAATTTATGACTGCAAAGGCATATAAAACCAAAATGGCAGAGCCGGTTGTAGGGAAATTGAAGCAACTTGTCAAAACGGTGCTTGCCCGCTGCTTTGAGGGGTGGGACAACTATCATAGGCTGAATACAGCGAATGCACAGTTATACCGCACCAATCAGCGTTTGGAGAAAGTCAATGAAAGATTGACCGAAGAAAACAAAATCCTAAAAGCAGAAAATAAAGATTACAGCCTGCTCCGTAAGGTTTTTGGTCGCAAACAGATAGATGATTTGTTGGAGCAGGCAAGAACAGTTAAAGGTCGCAAGCGTGATAATACACGATCACGATAGACAAAAATCACAGGAGGAAAAGGAAAATGACAAAGACAATTTTTGAAGAAATGGGCGGAACTTATAGACAGGTGGGTGATTATTTATTGCCGAACATCACAGTACCAGCCGAAGAAGAAATAGAGCCGATTGGTTTATGGGGGAAACGACATGCAAGGCATTTAAAGGAACACTATAAAGTGTTATATATGAACCTGCTGACAAGCGGAAAGCTGCATAGTTATCTTGCAGAAGTCGATAAGCAAGCAGAGGATATGTTTCTTCGACTGGTAAAGGAATATGCCGACAGACAAGATGTGACGGAACAATTAAAGAAAGATAATCCCTACGAATGGATTGGAAGAATGAATAATATTCAGGCTTGTGTGAGGGAAGTTGTAGGAACGGAGTTGATTTACACATAAGCGTTTTACGGTATGGTGCTCCTGCGTTTGCTGGAGTGCTGTGGTTGTGGTTGTAAAGAGGTTGTGAAAGATTGAATTTCGTAATGGTTGGATGTATAATTAGGAAGTGAAAATTTTAATTTGCACTTCCATAAGGTGAAATGTATTGACACAAAAAATAAAGTATGATAGTATTGCCATTAGAAGAAAGAAAGGCACATTTTGTGTAAGGTGAGGAAAT
>NZ_QUGP01000015.1:0-416 GCF_003479125.1 Eubacterium sp. AF19-12LB
TCCACTTTCATAATGTTTTGTTACATTTCCGTTTAAGTCATATTCATATGATTCTATTAGCTTCGAAGTTCCGTTTTCTTTTCTGCTTACTGTAAGCACATTTCCATATATGTCATATGTGCTTTCCTGTGTCTCTTTTCCTTCTGTTTTTGTTATTCTGTTATTATCACTATCATATGTGTATGTGGTCTTTTTATCGCCGTCTGTAACTTCCGTTACATTTTTATTTCCATCATATGCGTAGCTTACATATTTGCCGTCAGTATATGTAATTCCTGTCTTGTTTCCTTCATTATCATAACTGTACTTTACTGTTTTCCCATTTTCGTAGTTTGTTTCTATTATTCTGTCAAGTTCATCCCTTACATATGATATTGTTCCACTAGCCGTTGACATTGCTGTCTGATAGTCGTTTT
>NZ_QUGP01000015.1:426-32179 GCF_003479125.1 Eubacterium sp. AF19-12LB
ATCATATGTGTATGTGGTCTTTTTATCGCCGTCTGTAACTTCCGTTACATTTTTATTTCCATCATATGCGTAGCTTACATATTTGCCGTCAGTATATGTAATTCCTGTCTTGTTTCCTTCATTATCATAACTGTACTTTACTGTTTTCCCATTTTCGTAGTTTGTTTCTATTATTCTGTCAAGTTCATCCCTTACATATGATATTGTTCCACTAGCCGTTGACATTGCTGTCTGATAGTCGTTTTTATTATATTCATATGTTGTGGTCTTTCCGTCTACTGTTTTTTTAGTACAGTTATTAACGGCATCATAACTGTATGATGTTACGACTTTTCCACTGTTATTTTTTACCGTTACAAGGTTTCCATTTAAGTCATATTCATAACTTTCCTTTTTGCCCAAGGCATCTGTTTTACATATAAGGTTATTATTTCCATCATATGAATATGTTGTTACTTCATCCGCCTTGCTATTTTCCTTTTTTCTGTGAAGCGTCTTTTTTGTAAGATTTCCAACTCCATCATATTCATACTCCGTACTTATTCCATTTGCATCAACAGTTTTTGTCATTCTGTCATCTTTATTATAAATATACGTCATAGTATTGCCTTTTTTATCTGTATATGATGTTTTATTTCCGTGTACATCATATTCAAATTTTTCCATACTATTATCAGAATATGTTATTGATGTAAGTCTTCCTTCTTTGTCATATGTATACTTTTCACTGCTTCCTGTCTTTATTTTTTCTGTGCAGTTTCCTTCTTTGTCATACTTATATGTTGTGACATTTCCATTTCCATCTGTCTCTGTTTGCAGATTTCCACTTTCGTCATATGAGTACTGTGTTATGACATTATTTGCCGAAACTTTCTTTGTCATACGATTCATCGAATCATATTCCATTGTAACAGTATTATTTCGACCATCTGTTATTTTTACAATGTTTCCATTGCCATCATATTCATATGCTTGTTTTACACCCTGAGGATTTTTATATTCTGTTACGTTACCATTTGCATCATAACTCCATACAGACACATTTCCATTTGCATCTGTTTTCTTTACAGGATTGTTATTTTCATCATATTCATATAATGTAATATTTCCTTTGGCATCTTTCTCGCTTATTACATTTCCATTTGCGTCATAACTGTATTCTGTTATTTCTCCTTCAGGATTTGTAATCTTAATCAGACGATTATTTAGGTCATATGTATAATTTGTAATCTTATTATTTTCATCTGTTTTTTCTATGATGTTTCCAACACCGTCATATCTATATGATGTAATGTATCCTTCACCTGATATTGTTTCCACAATTCTTCCAAGCTTATCATATACATATTTCTTTGTTCCTATTGCATCTGTTTCTTCTGACAAAAGATTATTTTCATTATATTTCTTTGTTATGACTAAATCCTGTTTTTCGTTAACTTCAATCTGATTTCCATTTTCGTCATATTTATAAGTTGTTATGTTTCCTTCTTTATCAACATATTTACTTATTTTATTTTCTGCGTTGTATTCATACTGTTCAACGTTACCTTTTTCGTCTGTTATTTGTATAACATTACTATTTTTATCATACTTATAACTTATGGCTGTTCCATCAGGGTTTATAATTTGTGTTATGTTCCCGATAGCATCGTATGTATATTGTGTCTTTTCTTTCTGAGCATCAGTTATTAAAATAACCTGTCCATATCTATCGTATTCATATTCTGTCTTTCTGTTTTCAGGCTCTGTAATCCTTATTAAGTTGCCATCCTTATCATAATTATATGTTGTATTACCATATAATGTTTTCTTTTCAACAAGTCTGTTTTCCTTGTCATAAACATATTCTGTCGCATTTCCATTTTTATCTGTTTCTTTAATAAGGTTTAAGTTACCGTCATATTCATATCTGACACTATTTCCCAATGGGTCCGTCTGCTTTGTAACCATTCCAAGAGCATTATAAGTGTATGTTATTTTTCCTCCATTTTCGTCTGTCTCTTCAATTACCTGTCCCTTAGAATCATACTTATATTGTTTGTTTTTCTTATATGGGTCTTTGGTTTCTACCAGATTTCCTTTGAAATCATATTTATAATTCCATGAATTTCCGGATGCATCTGTTTTTGATATTACATTTCCATATTTATCATATGTATATGTCGTCTCATATCCCAAACCGTCAGTTATCTTCGTAAGATTTCCTGCTATATCATAAGTATATTTACTCTTTACGCCTAAAGCATTTGTTTTTTCTGTCTTCTTTCCCTGCTTATTATAGGTATTTAATGTTTTGTTTCCATTTTTGTCTGTCTGTGAAATAGTATATCCATTTTTATCTACTTCATATGTTGTTTCATTACCTAATGCATCTGTTTCTTTTAAAAGCTTTCCTGCTAAAGAATAAGTAAACTTTGTTTTTTCTCCATTTCCGTTAGTTTCCTCAGTTTTTCTTCCAAGTTTGTCATACTTATACTTTATTGTATTTTTGCTTCCATCACTTACTGCTGCCCTTTGAAATGAGTCTGTGTATGAATAGCTTATTACATTTCCCTGTCCACTTTTTTCTCTTATTACATTTCCAAATGAATCGTATGTATAAGTTACACTATTCCCTAATCCATCAGTTTCCTTTATAAGATTTCCTCTGGTATTATATTCATAATTTGTTACTGAATCTATTGCATTTCTGTAAGTTATGACTTTACCTTTGGAATTATACTTATATGATTCTGATGTATTATCAGGATATACAATATTAGTAACATTTCCATAAATATCATATGAATATGTTGTTGTTCCATAACTATCTGTTTTTTCAACTAATTGTCCAAAAGCATTATATTCATATGTTGTTGTATCCTGTTCTACATCTTCTATTATGTAAAAATCCTCATTATACTTTATTGTGTGAACATTTCCACTCTCACTTTTACAACTGTTTTCTCTTTTTTCATCGTCATATGTAAATGTATATTCTCCGGAATCAGCAACCTTTTGTTTTATAACTCTTCCTATGCTGTCATATTCATTTTTTACATATTCGTTTCCTTCATAATCAGTCATTAATGTTAAGTTGTTATTCTCATTGTATTCATATGCGCAACTGTCACCATCTGCATTCGTTACCTTCACAAGATTTCCTGATTTGTATTCGTATTTAACTTCTATTCCATTTATAGATGCATTAACAATATAATTTCCTTCCCAACTGTATTTTAAAATTCCCGCATTACTTTTTATCTGAGTCAATTTATTGTTATCATAACTGAAATTAGTAACCCATCCATCTTCTTCGGTAATTTTTATTAATTTTCCTTCTTTGTCAAACTGATATTCTTTTCCTTTTTCTTTATAAAAATATATATCTTCATTTTTTATAAGTTCCTTCTGATTATCTGTCTGGCATGTATACTCACCTGTTCCATCATCCTTAAATACAATTTGTCCGCCTGTAGGTATATAAATAATTACGCAGTTATCTTCATATACTGCCCTGTAATCATATTCGTTACTCCAGCCATTTCCAAAACCTGTATTTGTATTAAAATTTCCTGAGTTATAATATCTTTTTACCGGAATGCTATACTTTGCAACACTCTCTAAATCAGTGTATGTGTAATTAAACTCTCCTGTAAGCAAATCTACAGGATCTCCATCATTTGCATTAACACCATTTGTTTTATCAACATATCCTTTTAATTGAATTGGATTTAGTTTCACATGCACTTCATATGGTATTGATGCATTACTTCCCGGCAAAGTTTTCATAATCATGCTTATAAGTTCGTAATATGCTTCATCTCCATTTTTGTCCTTAAACTGTATCTGAGTTGTATATTTTATTGTAATTTTTTCACCCGGTGCTAACTCATCTACCTTCTTATAGGTATTTTTTGCACAATCGACAAACACTCTCCCATCATTTGAATACTGCTTTTCGCTGTCAAAATATAACTGCATTCCGTTAATTGTTTTGTTAGATGTATTTGTATATGTATATGTTATTGTGTACAAATCTCCTGTATATGTATATTTATTTACATACACATCAAGCTTTAATGAGCTTCCTGCTATTACCCACAAACTTTCCCTACAGGCATAATCATATCTAAATTGATATGGTTCTACTTCTCCTTTATCATCTTTCATTTCACCTTCAACTGTTACACTTATTTTGTATTCTCCGTCTTTGTCCCCTCGTACATACCAGTTTACAGCTTTGTTTTCTCCACTTTCAATTTTTCCAATCTCTTTCTTTTCGCTATTATCTTCACCTGCAGCCATTGCTGCTAATGAAAGTCCTTCCGGTAAATTAATTTTTGCATTGCAATTATCTACATATTCACATTTAGAATTATTAACAACCAGTACCTGAACGTCAAACATATCCTTCAACCACTTAGTCGTTCCATCTACAACTAAATAATATACTGTACCATTTCCGTCTGCCTTTATTGGTTCTATATAAAAATTTTCTTCTCTTGATGAAGCAGCTTCACCTCCACCTTTATTTTCATTTTTAACAATATCTCCTTTTTCATTTACATAGAAATTAACAGGAAAAGTCATTTTGTTAAATACCAATTTAGTTGAATATTTAAATATTTTTTTGTTTTCATCACTATCTGTATCAATTCCTGCTTCTACTATTTCACTATACGACATTTCTTTATAACTTACATCTGCCTGTATTGTGTCTTTAGAACTTAAATACAGATTTATTTTCTTTGATGTTTCACCCATATTAAGGCTTGTCGCCCTGCTATAATATCCGTTTGCATAAGCAACAATTGAATAACTCTCATTTCCTTTTAAATAGTAATTATACTTTCCATTATTAGCTGTTTTTCCTGAACTGATTATTTCGTTTTTACTATTTACAATATAAACCTCAGCATTACCTATAGGTGCTTCTGTATTTGTATCCGTAACAGTTAATCCTAACTGATACATTCCCTCTGCCGTTCCATCCGCTGTTATTTTTAATTTTTTTGTATTAGTCTGTCCTTTTGTATCGGTTACTGTCAACAATACTATGTAATCACCTGGCTGAAGATATTCATGCTTTACTGTTTTCCCCGTTTTTTGTGTTCCATCTCCAAAATCCCATGAATATTTTACAATTCCCCTATCATCCATAGACTTATCGGCACTAAATGTATATTTTTGTGCTATATGAATCTTTTTATGTTCAAATGTAATTACTGCAGTAGGTGCTTCATCTTTATAATTAGCAGAAAATTCTATCTGCTCTACGTTTTCTTCTCCCACTTCAAAATTTACTGTTTTTGAGTTATCCTGCTCATATTTGTCTGGAACTGTTTTCTGTTTTAATTTATATTTTCCTGCAACAAGATTGTCTATAACGATTTTTCCGTTTTCGTCACTTGCTTCTGTAGTTCCTAAATATTTATTACTATCATCATCTTTATATAGGGCAAGTTCCATTCCCTGTATGTTTTCTCCCTTTTCGTCTTTACATACTACTTCCTTTTTATATACTTTTGTTGCTATTCCTATTTCATTATTTATAGCTACCAACTTAGAATCAGCAACTAAGTTACTTGTGTTTTCCAGTTTTATTCCCTCATCGGAAACAAGCTTATATGCCAGACTTTCGCCCAATACATTTGTAAATTCAGCTACTTTTCTAAATTCATTTTCATTTTTTTCATCTGTTGTTATGTTTAACGCACTTTGTTTATCCATGTGATAAAGTAATTCTTTATCAATAGTTATATATTTATCCTTAATTAAATGTATATTTCCATTTATCTGAACGTTTTCCTTTAATTCCAATGTACCATTTTGTAAAATGGCATTTCCCATATTTATTTTACCATTTTTATCATTTACAACATTTCCACTAATTTCGACATCATCCATAACAATATTTCCATCATTATAGATTGCCCCACCTCTATTGGATGTATTATTTTTTATTTCACATTGCTCAATATTTACGTTAGAATTTCCCTGTACATAAATTCCTCCGCCTCTGTTTGCCTTATTGTTTTCTATTATATTTTTATTTGTTTCTATTTTCCCAAATTCAGTATTATATGTTCCGGGCTTTAAGAAACTGACATTGTTTCCGGCAATATATACATTTCCATTATTTACCGAGTTATTATTTACATTTAATCCTGCTATAATTGTTTTTCCTTTACCCGTAATAGTAATCGCACCACTTACGTTTTTACTTACATTTTTGACTTCCGTGTTATAAATTGAACAGTTACCTGAATTATTTAAATAAATAGCATTTCCATTCCAATTTGCATAATTTCCGTCAAACAGACAGTCTTTCATATAGACTATGCCTCCACCAACTAAACCACAGGCAACAGCTCCACCGTACCATTTACAGCCATTGTTTATGAAAGTTGTTCCTTCTATGTATGCCGTTCCTGATGCATACAGTCCTCCTCCATAATAACTTCCCCAGTTGTTTCTTACTACTCCGCCTTTTACATGTGATAATCCCTCAATGCTTATAGCACCTCCATATCCTCCCCATGTTATGTTGCTATTTTCTGAAATTTCGGATGCATTATCCATGTTTAGCTTTGCCGAATTAAGAATTATTGTCGAGCTGTTTGAACTAAAATTTTTAATTGTTGCATTATTGAGGTTTATTTCCCCTCTTACATAAAAAGGTGTTTTACCATATTCAGCTTTTATATCTGTTCCGTCAATATCTATATTTTTTAAGTTTAACACTCCACCTTTTTTTATATCTATAAATCTAGATGTTTCCTTAACATTTATTGTTACATGTTCCTGTCCTTCAATTGTTAATTTTTGATTTTCATTTATCTGTATAAATTCATTTGCTTCAATGTCCTGTAATATAGTTACTACACCGTCACCATCATTTGTACTTAAAGCCTCATTTACAGCTTCTTTTAAAGTATCAAAATACTTATCATTGCACCTGATTACTCCTGTATCTGCGAATGCCTCTTTACTTATTCCTCCCGCAACAATTGTCATTACCAGCATTATTGCAATTAATTTTTGTGTTATTTTTTTCATGTCCTTCTCCTTTTGTTTGATTTTAAATGTAGAATGAATAAAATTTATCATATCGGTTAATCGAATAAAAAAAGCACCACTTTGTAAAAAGTGATGCTAAACCATACATTATTATTCAAATTTCCCCTAATACATTCAGTTTTTCTCACCCATTACATTTTGTTTTGAAACGATTTTATCTTATTTGTCGCAAAATGTAAAGTGAAAGTTTTCGACCTTTTTCGACCGTGCACAAATTTCACCTATTCCTTTTAATAACCACCACACCTCCTGCAATCATTACCAACCCAACTGTTGCCAATATGACTGCTATAGCTCTGTCCTGACCTGTTTGTGGAAGTTTGTTGTCATATTTAGCTGTTGTTGTTTGATCATTTTCTTTGCTTTGCTTTTCAGATGTATTTCCTTTGTTTTTTCTTTTACGCTCATCTTTTTTACTTTCCTGTTCTTTGCTTTCTATGTTTTTTGATATACTTTTAGGTTCCACATCTATGCTTTGTTGTAATTCATTATTGTCATTTATATATGGAATTGCAATTATCTGCGGAACAAATTCATACATTTTATCCTGTTCCACACAAGCATCAATAAGCATTAAATACATACCATCTTTTGCTTTTTCATATTTCATTTTTCCCTGTTCATTTGTTGTTCCTACATAATCTGCCGTTATTCCATCTAAGCTAATATATCCCGAAATGGTATTTGCTATTTTACTTAGGTCGGAATTATTTTTTATGTCATTTACTTCAATCGTATATTTAGCAAATGCCCTTAAAAGAACATATTCGTCTTTTTCATTTTTGTCTGCAATTTTATAAATTCTAACTTCTCTATCTGCAAATATGATATTTTCATTTTTTAGAACAATATTTATTTCATATTGATGATTCTCAACCTGAGATGCTTTTACTTTATTATTTGATATAATTCCAACCTGCATAACAGCCATAATCATCATTAATGCCATTACAATTTTCTTATATGCTTTAGTTTTTAAATTTTTATACGCACAAATTATTGTGTTTTTTATTGTTTTCTCTCTCATATTCATACACCCTCTTTCCTTTATTTACGCACACTGCAAATGTTATTACAAATAATGTCATTATAATCAACACCAAAGCCAGTGCTATTATTACTACTTTCCACGGATTTACTTTTTGTTCATTGTCTGATTTTTCTGCTTTATCTTCGTCTATTCGTATTCCTTTTACCAATAGTCTGTGTGTATTAACAGCATATGGCGTACATGTAACCAGAGTCACATAATCTTTATCTTTTTCAATACTTAATTTTGAAATGTCTTCAGGTTTTACTACTGAAATTTCTTCCACCTGGTAAAATAATTTTTTATTTAATACTGTAATTTGAAATTTGTCACCAATTTCCATTTTATCCAAATCAGTAAATAATTTTGCATTTGGCAACCCTCTGTGAGCTACAAGTACGGCGTGTGTACTTTCTCCTCCTACAGGTAAAGATGAACTTTCCAAATGCCCTACATATTTACTTAGTACTTCATCTGTAGTCCCATGCTTTATTGGAATTTTCACCTTAATCTTTGGTATGGAAATATAACCCATACTTCCTGAATCGTCTACATTTAAAATGTCGGCATATTTATTTTCTTCTTGGTTTTTATATTCCACATTATCTTTCGTCAGATTTTCATTATATAAATTAGCCTCATTTAATATACTTTCTGACTTTTTATTCTCCATTTTTTTCATTAGTTCATCATATTGTTCAGTCGCTTTTGTTGCGTCCATTTGGTTTACATAACTACTAACTACCGGATATAGTAACACGGAGAAACCTATCAAAAAAATTATAACTAATACTGTCGTTGTCGTTTTTCTTTTCATAACTATCTCCCTATTGCCATTTTTAGTTTATTTGGGAGTCAAAAGTTAAAGGCTTTAATCTTTATATGCAAGATTAGCTTTATAGTTAAACTTATAGAGGATTCGAACCGATACAAACTTATAATCTTTATATGAAAGATTACCTTTAACCTTTGCCCCAATATTTATCTTTGGTTTATTTTCAATATTCTATAGTTCAAAATTTTTCATATGAAATTTAAAAAATATATTTTGGGAAACAGTTTATTATCTTTCTTTTACAGTTTTTCTTCTAATTACATAAACACCTGTCGCAGCACCTAACATAATTATTAATCCGCCTGCTACAAATAATGCTGTTCCCATTCCACCTGCAGTTGGAAGTGTTGCTCCTTTTTTTTTTCAACTGTAACCTTTTTGTATCCGTTTTCTTTTTCTATATCTGTTGTAATTTCTGTTTTGTCGGCTGTGATTGTGTATATTCCACTGGCTGCATTTACAACAATTTCAATTGTCTCTAATAATTTTTTGTAACCTGACGGAGCCATAGTTTCTACCAAATAATATTTTCCGGCTTTTAATCCTTCAAATGAAGCAATTCCATTTTCATTAGTTACAATCTCTTTGATTGCATCACCTTTGCATTCCTTATTATCGTATAACTTAAACTTTGCATTCTTAAGTTTTACAGCATTATTATCTTTATCAATCTTTTCGATGGCTACGCCAAATGTATAAACAATTTCTTTGTCATCATCATCTCCAAATCCCGGGGTGTCCGGTGTTGGTCTGTCAGAATCTTCAGAATTATATGTTGTTCCATCAAATGGAGAATTTTTGTAAACGTACTCTACAATATTTTCATTTCCAACTGCTGTTCCGACTTTAGCTTTTTCATTTAATGTTGCTTTGTATTCTACTGTCACAGTTGTATACGTTTTAATTTTTCCGTAGTTTAAATCTACATAAAATTTCTGACCCTCTTCTTTTATTGTGTACTGATTACCACTTGTTAAATTTTTTGAATTTTCTCCATTTTCACCTTTAACTACAATAGAATTTAAATCTAAAGTAAGTCCTTCTGAGAGTTCATCGCCTAAATATAATGTAGTATCTGTTGCGCCTTCCGGATAAATGGGAACTGCTGCACTTAATTTATATGTGATAACATCCCCTACACTTGCTGTCTGTCTGTTTCCATCAGTCGCAGTGCCATTTATAATATCTTTTTCTACAGTAGGCTTACTTACCTTCATTTTTACCGAATACTGTTCATATATTTTATATTCATCATTTTCAACAAATGGCTCAACCTCTGCTGTAACAGCCTGATAAATGTATGCCCCGTTTGTGTTTCCACTTCCAACAATAATGTACTGCCCCATTGCTACAGCTTCAAATTCAGCTTTTTCTTCATTTGAAATGTTTGTAGATACATATTCAGGGTTAACACTATTTGTTCTTACATAAGAAACAAATTTTCCTAACACTTCTTTTAATTTTGTTTCATTTAATTTAACGTAATCATCTACTGTCATTGTTTTGTATTCTGTATTTGCAGCCGTAAACTGTTCAAATGTCGCCGTAAAATTTCGGTTTATTGTATTTGTATTTTTGTCATAAATGGTTTCAACTACTTTATATGCATTTAACACATCATTTTCATTTCCTGTTAAAACATTTATCTTTACTGTTTCTCCTCCATTTACAACATTAGCTTTTGTACCGTCTGTCTTTGTTGTTGTGGCAAATACAGCTACATTTAATGCAACCATAATAGAAAATGCCATTACAACTGCTAAAAGTTTTGATACTTTTTTCATTTAATGCTCCTTTTTTATTTATTTGTAATCACATTTGTTTTTTATAAATTCAAATGTGGTACATGCTTTTTGCTTTAGAAAGTTTTCATATATTCTATTCTTACTTTCCATCATTCTATTAGAAAATTTTATTTTATTTTCTGCAAACAACCAACTAAAACACTTACGGCACACAACATAATTATTAGGCCGATTTTTACAAACGGTTCACTTCCTGCGCCTCCGGCATCCGGCAATTCATATATTTTTGTGTTTGTTATTGTATAAGTTGTGCTTGCATTTTTTGTTGCAGTAGCCTGATTTGTTTTTGATGTAAATTCTGAAGCAAATCCCGCAACACTAATTTCTTTTACACTATAGGTAAACTGATTTCCTATTGTATCTCTTGTAAGCAGCCCTTCTACGGATTCTTTCCATCCGTTTTCTTTTTTAACTGTAACTGTGTTAAAATATTCTGTTTTTTCTTCTGTGGAATCTTTATATTTGATTGTTCGATAAATTTCTACTTCTATGGAATCCGGAATCTGCTCCGTTCCTTTCCATTTTTTATATATATTTAAATCTATTAACGGTCTGTCAATTTTACTTCCAAGAGGTGTCGTGCTAAATGATGCCCACACCTGATTTGTTCTTGGAACTCCTCCGTTGTCCGGATACCTCATAAAATTTCCCAATGTAAAACTAAATGCATTTGAAGCCGATTGCGGCATTATTGTAACTGAATTCTGAAGCCAGTTATCAGGCACTCCGAATGTGCTGTCATAAATATCTCCGCTCCACACATTTGTACCACCATTATAACCGTACTGTGTTCCAAATCTGTTTCCGCTGCCTTTATACATTCCTACAATATTACTGCTCCATGGAATGGTATTTGAAAATTTTCCTGAATAAACATATGCTTTTACATTCTGCGGATTTTGTGGCACTACATATTCCGGTCCATAATATGCTGCCGGATTTTCCCCTTCCTGAACATCCGCCGGGTTAAGAGAATTTATTGTGTAATAATCAGCAACCGGACTGTCAACTGTTCCTATGTCATTTAGAACAATTTTTTCTCCAAACGTTCCATCTGTGTTTAAATAATAAAATTCCAAATCAACATGAAATTCTTTCACATTTTGCCATACCCAGCCACTATATAGCGATTTACTTATTTGAATTGTCGGATAATATGAATATGGTCCATAGTTATTTTTACCCCAATTCCATCCTTCTCCCACATTTCCTATATCTGTTGCATTTTTTGAAGTTCTGTTTTTAAATGGTGTAACTTTTATATTTGCGTAAGCTCCTACCGGCTTTCCATCGTATGTTCCAACTTCAAAATATTTGACTTTAAAATTCATTGTAGTTGTTTCTAAATCCAAATCTTTATTTTTCCATCCCGCATTCATATCTGTCTTGTAATTGTTTGCATCAGGATTAGAACCTTTACATTGAATCGCTATCCCATTGTATTTATTACTAAATGAAGCGTATATTCCTTTTATCGCTCCATTCCATGTCCCATTCCATACATCGCCTTTCATACTTTCGCGACTTACGTCCTGATAAGCTCTGACTCCTTCTCCTGCCTCAACAATTTTTGCATTTCCATCAATATCTTTGACCTGAAGTCGATTGTACGGAAATACTTTGTCAGTTGATACTATCGTAGCGTCCGGCACAGGAATATCATTTGCCGCAAAATTTACTATAGACTCGGTTTTCTGACTGTTATTCACATCTGCATTTAGCATAACTGCTTCGCCTGCAAATGTCGTAGCACATATTAAACACATGCTTACTACTGCTATTATTTTTTTACTTTTTTGGATTATTTTTTTCATGATCATATCTCTCCCACTTTTATATTTGGCAATTGTATTTTCAATTAGATTTTGTCTTGTTTTTCTCTGCTTGTTATCATATGAAGCATTATTGCCAAATATTCCAAATTTAATTCCATAAAGTGGGATTTTTGCGAATGGGGATTATGAGATGGAATGCCTAGCACGGAACAATCCGTAGGCATCAAAGTCGTGGGGGCTTTTGAATCCGACATCTTATTTTATAATATTTACATCTTTACATCTCACAACAACTCTTGCCTGTCCATTAAATGTACATGTAAACAAGGTCAAATCATATTCCGTACTTATTACTTTTTCGACCTGTGTGGGCAATAAATTTTCCACACTTTCTACTTTATAGGAAAACGTGGAGTCGTTTGCGGATTTATATATAATTTCATCGCCTTTTCGCAAATATTTTATTTTTCCAAAATGCGTTGAATAATTGTGTGCAGCTAAAACAAATCCTGCGTTGCCCACACTTCCACTATATACGCACGGAGTTTTCTTTAACTGTTCGTATGACCATTTTTCATTTATTGGGAGTTTGATTTTTAGAGACGGAATAATTAATATTCCTACATATTTTTCACTTGAAAATTCTATGAATTTATCAGATTCAGAGTAACTATCTGTCAGATTAGATTTATTATCGCAATATCCAGATTCATTATTTTTGTTTTCCATATAGTTGATTATTTTTTCAGAAGATATACCTGCATTTCGATTTTCTATAGTATTTTTAATTGTCAGGGTGCCTGCTGTTCCAAGCAAAATGCACCCCATGACAATTGTAATTTTTACTATAAATGTTTTTGGCTTTTTTAAATTTTTTCCTTTTTTTAATTTCATTTTATTTTTGCCTGCAACTTTTTTAACATTTTTCAATTTATTTCTTCAAATATTCTTCGATTCCTTTACATATCAGACCTGCCATTCTTTTTTGATAATCGTCTGACGACAAATTATTTGCATCGTCCCAATTGCTTAAGAATCCACATTCCACTATTATTGTAGGGCATTTTGTATGTAACAGCATATAATAACTGGTGTTTTCCTTGATTTCTTTTTTATTGTTTATATTTATATTATCGTTTAATATTGCCTGCATTATTTTCGCCAGTTCCGTACCACCTGCAGAATTTCGATAATAAAATACCTGCGCTCCTTTTACATTTTCCGAAGTAAAACTATTTTGATGAACGCTTACAACTATTGTTTTTTCATTTTCCAAATACTCTTTATTTATTATTTCACAGCGTTTTTCCATATCGGCCCTTTTTTTATTTCCATCCGATTCCTGATAAAGTCCGGTATCACTTTCCCTTGTAAGCACAACCTTTGCCCCTGTGTTTTTTAAAATTTCTTCTATGTACAGGCTTATGGATAGGTTAATATTTTTTTCAAGTGCATCATTTATACCTATTTTCCCGGGGTCAATTCCTCCATGCCCCGGGTCAATAACTATTGTGTAACCACTAAATGGTTTATGCTCTTGTTTCTTAGTTTCTTTATTATCGCTTTCCACGATTTTTTCCATATTACAAGCAATCATAGTAATCGACATCAGCAAAAGAAATGCCATAACTGCTTCAATTTTTATATTTCTTTTTAGTATTTCGTACATATTTGTAAAACTCGTTTTCATCCAATTAATTATATTCGTCATTTACTCTTTTCCGAATTATTCAATTCGATATTTGACTTTATACAAATATATGCAGTTAGCGATTAAAATATGATTATTTATTAATCAATTCATCCAAATAATTCTTTTCTATCTTCTGAGATGATTTGTATTGTCTTAAGCCTGCTTCATGCACAGCCATAACATCCTGAAGTAATTCATTTGATGACATACGAACTGCTCCCCTGCTCAACACAATCATTTGCTCAAGTCTGTCTGAGGTTGCAACCGTAACCTGATATTTTTTCCCGATTTCATTGGTTACTTTTTCAATATACGTATCTGCAGTTTCCGCTTCTTTTGTATAAACAACATTTATATTGTTGTATTTTGAAACCTCTCCTATGTTGCCCTTAACTTTATATGCATCAAATACAAGTATTAACTCACATTGCTTGTATCCCTGATAATTACTCATAATATCCATAAGTTTAAGTCTTGCCCCATCCAGATTGACCTGTGCAAGTTCATTTAATTCTTTCCATGCAAATATTACATTGTAGCCATCGACAAGCAAATATTTTTTCTCATTTTTTTTATTTTTATTTTCCTTATAAACATATTTCTTCTGTGTTTTCTTTCCACTTCCCTGATTATCTGTATAACCAAATCCTGATTCATTTGCCAAACGTCTTTTAACCGGACCAAACTGTTTTTCAAATATCGCCTGTAATTCTTTGTCCTCTGCATAACTTGCACCCATTTGCCACTTTTTCCCTGGTTCAGGCTGTTTTACCGGTACAAATTTTTCCGGTTCTTCATAATCATTATCTTTTAAGTTATCAGTTGTTACATGTGCATAATCCTTTACTTTATCCCATTCAACATTAAATCCTGCACCATGAGCACAAAATACTGAGCCTGTTGGATTTTCCACATCTCGCTCACTGTCATAATTAATATCCATAATGACTTCCGACGCATTGTGACAAGGCATATAACCCGCCAATTTGCAATACAACCTTCCACGCCCTCTTGTATAAGTATTTACGGTTGTAATGTATCCGCTCATAGTTGATACAGGTGCATACCCTGTAATCTCCGTAACCTCATCATTTGTCTTCGGTGTCTCAAATTCCCCTTTCATCTGGCTTATGTCATTCATCGCCCTGCCCACATTTTCCGTAGGCACTTCCAATGTAAATTCATAATATGGCTCAAGCAAAACACTTTCTGCCTGTTTCAGACCATTTCGCACTGCCCTATAAGTTGCCTGTCTGAAATCTCCACCTTCAGTATGTTTTGCATGTGCTCTGCCACCAATAAGTGTTATTTTCATATCTGTAATGTGCGAGCCTGTAAGAACACCAATATGCTGCTTTTCATACAAATGCGTAAGTATTAATCTTTGCCAGTTTTTATCCAAATCATCTTCCTTACATGCAGTTTCAAACACCATCCCGCTCCCCGGTTCTCCCGGCTCAAGAAGCAAATGTACTTCCGCATAATGTCTAAGCGGTTCAAAATGTCCTATTCCTTCCACCTTATTTTTAATGGTTTCCTTATACACAATGCTACCCTGTCCAAATGTCACATCTATATCAAATCTTTCCTTTATAAGACTCTGTAAAATTTCAATCTGAACATCTCCCATAAGTCTTGCATGAATTTCTTTCAAATTTTCATTCCACACAATATCAAGCTGCGGGTCTTCCTCTTCTAACTGCTTTAATTTGTTAAATGTATTATGAGCATCGCATCCTTCAGGCAAAATAATCTGGTAAGTCAAAACAGGTTCTAATACAGGAATACTCTCACCTTCCTGATCTCCGATTCCCTGTCCCGGTCTTGTATTTTCGAGTCCTGTTACAGCACACACTTCGCCTGCTTTTACGCTGTCTTTTGTCTCAAATTTGTTTCCTGAATAAATTCTAATCTGATTAACCTTTTCATCATTGATTACATCTTTAACTTTAAGTACTCCGCCTGTAACCTTCATATGTGTAAGTCTGTTTCCCTGACTGTCTCTTGATATTTTATATACCCTTGCTCCAAATTCATCCGGATAACTTTTATTCTGAGTAAGATTAGCCATTGCATTTAATAAAAGTTCAATGCCATCAAGCTTTAAAGCTGAACCAAAAAAGCATGGAAATACCTTTCTTTCTGCAATAAGATTAGTTATTTCCTCATTTGATATTTCACCTGTATCCATATAATTTTCAAGGGCATTTTCATCACATGTTGCAACATTTTCAAGAAAATTATCATCTGACTTCTCATAATCAGAAAAATCTACGCAATTTGTATCTAGTCTTGATTTCAAATTCTCCATTATATGATTTTTATCGCTACCTGCTAAATCCATTTTATTAACAAATATAAATGTAGGGATGTTGTATCTTTTTAAAAGTTTCCACAAAGTTTCTGTATGCCCCTGAACTCCATCACTTCCGCTGACAACTAAGATTCCATAATCAAGAACCTGTAGTGTTCTTTCCATTTCCGCAGAAAAATCCACATGCCCCGGAGTATCAAGCAAAGTCATGTTTATTTCTTCATTTTCATTTTTCCACTTTAGCTGTGCCTGCTTTGAAAATATTGTAATTCCGCGCTCACGCTCAAGGGAATATGTATCCAAAAATGCATCTTTATGGTCAACTCTTCCTAATTTTCTTATGTTTCCTGTTGTATATAACAAAGCCTCTGACAATGTAGTTTTTCCTGCATCTACATGTGCCAAAATTCCTAATATCAATTGTTTCATACGCCTGTTTCTCCTCTATATATCAAAATAAGTCAAGAACTCTGTTCTTCACATCATTCCTGACTTGATTTTTCATTATTATTTACTGTTTAGTATATCTGTTAATTTTGCAAATTCTTCCAGCGTAAACGCTTCACCTCTTACGCTTTCTGATTTGCCCATTGAAACAAGTGCCTCTGTAACCTGTTCTCTTGTAAAATTTAATTCCGGTGAGTTTTTCAATCCGTTAGCCAATGTTTTACGTCTCTGATTAAATGAAGCACGTATAATCTTAAACATTAGTTTCTCATTGCTTACTTTTACCTGAGTATCTTTGTGTCTTGTAAGTTTTATAACTGCAGAATCTACATTTGGCTTTGGCATAAAACATGATGCCGGAACCTTTAATACTATATCTGCTGTTGCATAATACTGAACGGCTAATGATAAAGCTCCATAATCCTTTGAACCGGGACCCGTCTTCATTCTGTCTGCCACTTCCTTTTGAACCATAATTGTAATGCTGTCAATTGGCACTCCACTTTCAAACAATCCCATTATGATAGGAGTTGTTATATAATAAGGCAAATTTGCAACAACCTTAATTGGCTTTCCGTCATTTCTTTCTTCTGCCAATTTCTTAATATCCACTTTTAAGACGTCTTCATTAATTACTTCTACGTTATCATATTCGCTTAAAGTATCCTGAAGTATCGGAATAAGTGACTTATCAATTTCCACTGCAACTACTTCTCTTGCATTTTCGCACAAATACTGTGTCATTGTTCCTATTCCCGGACCAATTTCTAATACAAAATCTTCTTTTGTAATATTTGCAGCACTTACAATATTTTCTAATATATTAGAATCAATTAAAAAATTCTGTCCGAATCTCTTTTGAAATGCAAATCCATATTTATTTATTACTTCTAATGTTGCTTTCGGGCTTCCTAAATATGCCATTATTTTTCCTCATTTTCTATATTAATCTGTCTACATCATCTAATCCGATGCCATATATTTTCTTTGCATTATTGCTTGTAATCTCTACAACTTCGTCAGGAGTTATTCCCTTTATTTCAGAAATTGCACTAACAATATACGGAATATTCAATGATGAATTTCTCTTTCCTCTGTTCGGTTCAGGTGATAAATATGGGCAGTCTGTTTCTAATACTAAATTTTCCATTGGGGCATATTCAACTACTTCACGTAATTTTCTCGCATTCTTAAATGTTATTACGCCTCCGATTCCTAAATAGAATCCCATATCAATGTATTCACGTGCCATTTCTTTTTCATATGAAAAGCAATGAACGATTCCTCCGATTTCTTCTGCCTTTGAAGCCTTCATAACATCTAAAGTATCTTTAGCTGCCTCTCTGCTATGAACAATTATTGGAAGTTCTGCTTCTCTTGCAAGTTCCATCTGCTTTTCAAACCAGGCAATCTGTTCATCTCTGTTATCATTCCAATGATAATCAAGTCCTATTTCTCCCACTGCAACAATCTTAGGCTTATAAATTGCGTGTTTCAACCAGTCAAAATCCTCATCTGTAAGACTTGCAACTTCGTCGGGATGAACTCCAAGCGCCCCATATACATTAGGGAATCTTCTTGTAAGACCAACTGTTGTTTTGCATGATGCAATGCTTGCTCCCACATTTACAATATATTCAATTCCTCTGTTTTGCATAGAATCTAAGAGCTTCTCTCTATCTTTATCAAATGCTTCGTCATCATAATGTGCGTGTGTATCAATTATCATGATTCTTCCTCCACTCGTTGATTATCTTCAATTTATAATCTTAATTTTGCAATCATCTTTTGCAGTGTCACTCTAAAAAATCTGTAGGCATCAAAGTCAGGTGCTTTTGACCCCAACATTATATTTATAAAATCCATCTTTTTCCCGTAACATATCCTCACTCATTATACTCGAATAAAGAGTTGCTTGCAACACTTCGAATGCGTTTCAATACACGAAAAAAACAAGACCTTTGACGTACTTTTATTAAATTAAACCGGATTATGCATCGCCTCTTAATTTAATAATTTCCGTCAAAGGTCTCTTTTAATTTACTTTATTATTCATCATCGCCAGGTCTTTGTGTCCACCAGCAGGCTACTCCTGCTGCAACACATACAACAGCTAAAATAATAGCTACTATATTCATTGCCATAACACACACCTCCTATTACAAAAGATTTTATCTATGTAATAGTCAGCATTCTCTTTTTGCCATCCTGGTTGTGTATATAAACTATATTGTAATTCTTCCGTTTATCAAAAGTATATAAACCTGAAACACTCTTTACACTAACTCCTCCCGGAAATAAATTGTGTGAAAATATTGCTCCATAAATAAACGGTTGCTGATATCTGTTTCTTGATTTTGCTTCTTTTGAAGTTCCATCTACAGTTCTTTTAATCTGTATTTGTGCATTTTTTTCAGGGCGCAAGCATTCATTTTTAACTCTTTTTGCTTCCTGCTTAATACTTCCTGCATAAGTATAATCATTCTGATTTACAAATGCTGTGGCAGCATAAGAAGAATAGCCTGAGCTAAAAATAATTGACAATAAAATGGCAATTGCAAATATTCTGTTTTTAATCCATTTATTTACTGTCATAACCTGCTCCCCATTAAATACATTTTAAACAAACTTTCCAACAAATATAATTTTGTCGTTAAATACAATCTAATAAACAACTTGAATAATTTTCTTTTATTCAACCATTAAACATATTCTATTATATTTTAACAGATTTCACTTCCTGCAGGCATATCTTTGTCTAATGTCATTACTGAAAGGTTTCCATCATCATCTGCTGCTGCAAGAATCATTCCCTGTGATTCTACGCCACAAAGCTTGCAAGGTTTTAAATTTGTAATAACTGCAACCTTCTTACCAACCATTTCTTCCGGTTTGTAATATTTTGCAATACCTGATACAATCTGTCGTACTTCATTTCCAATACGAATCTGTGAAACTAAAAGTTTCTTTGCCTTTGGAACCGGCTCGCATTTTAATACTTCACCAACACGAATCTGTACTTTATCAAAATCATCAATTGTGATTTCTTCTTTTGGTTCAACTTCCGGATATTTTTCTTCCGGTGCTGCTTCTGCTTTCTGTTTTGCCTGAATTTCTTCTACCTTTGGCATTACATCTTTGATGTCTAATCTTGCAAATAAGATTTCAGGTTTTTCTGTAACCTTATTTCCTGATGGATATTTTCCAAATTCAGTCATATCATCAAAGGCTCTTGCCTGTGTATTCAACTGTTCAAGAATCTTCTTTGATGTTTCAGGCATAAATGGTTCTAAAAGACTTGCTCCTATTGTAATACTTTCAATTAAATTGTAAAGAACTGTTTCAAGTCTTGCCTTCTTTTCTTCATCCTTTGCTAATGCCCAAGGCATTGTTTCATCAATGTATTTATTGCATCTCTTAAACATTGTGAAGATTTCAGTAATTGCATCTGCAACTCTTAAGTCTTCCATTTTCTTAGATGCCTTAACCTGAGTTTCAAGGACAACTTTCTTTAAGTCTTCATCAACTTCTTCTGTAACACCTGCGTTATTTACAACACCGCCAAAGTATTTATTTGACATTGAAATTGTTCTGTTTACAAGGTTTCCAAGTGTGTTTGCAAGGTCAGAATTCATTCTTTCAACCATTAATTCCCAAGTAATTGTTCCATCGTTTTCAAATGGCATTTCATGAAGAACAAAATATCTTACTGCATCTACTCCAAATAAGCTTGCAAGGTCATCAGCATAAATGATGTTTCCTTTTGACTTGCTCATTTTTTCTCCACCCTGAAGTAACCATGGATGTCCAAATATCTGCTTTGGAAGTGGAACGTCTAATGCCATTAACATAATTGGCCAGTAAATTGTATGGAATCTTAAGATATCTTTTCCAATCAAATGAAGGTCTGCCGGCCAATACTTCTTATATAATTCACCGTGATTTCCATCTACATCGTATCCAAGTCCTGTAATATAGTTTGATAATGCATCAATCCATACATAAATAACATGCTTTGGATCAAAGTCTACAGGAACACCCCATTTAAATGATGTTCTTGATACGCATAAATCCTGAAGTCCCGGAAGAAGGAAATTGTTCATCATTTCATTCTTTCTTGATTCCGGCTGAATAAATTCAGGATGTGTATTGATGTGTTCAATCAATCTGTCTGCATATTTGCTCATTCTAAAGAAATATGCTTCTTCCTTTGCAGGTGTACATTCTCTTCCACAGTCAGGACATTTGCCATCTACTAACTGTGATGTTGTAAAGAATGATTCACATGGTGTACAATACATTCCTTCGTATTCACCTTTGTAAATATCACCCTGATCATATAATTTTTTGAAAATCTTCTGAACCTGTTTTTCGTGGTCTTCATCTGTTGTTCTGATAAATTTATCATAAGATGTTCCTACCAAATCCCAAATTCGTCTGATTTCTCCTGATACTTCATCTACAAATTCCTTTGGTGTTACACCTTTTTCTGCTGCCTTTAATTCAACCTTCTGTCCATGTTCATCTGTTCCTGTCTGGAATCTTACATCATACCCCTGCTGTCTCTTATAACGTACAATGCTGTCTGCAAGGATTGCTTCGTATGTGTTTCCAATATGTGGCTTACCTGATGTGTAAGCAATGGCTGTTGTCAAATAATATGGTTTCTTTTCCATTTCAAATAAACTCCTTTTTTATTTATTCTAAAAACTCCCGAATATAGTTTCATAGGAATTGACAAAATCAACGAAAGTACAATTACGTTGCCTGTCGCCCGTAGTGGTACTAAATTAAAATAAGCACTCTCTTCTTTATGCAAAGACGAGAGTGCTTTAACTTCGTGGTACCACTTTACTTTATTCAGATATTAGTATCATTAATTACTGTATTCAAATACTATTCTTAATCCACTAACAAAACTATATCCGAATCTCATTTCACTTTAACGGGTGTATCCGTCACAGGTTTACTTTATGCTCGCCCATGCCGCTCCAAGTCCATCTTCCATAGTTCAACCTGTTGTCTGCTTTCACCTAATCAGACTCTCTGTAAACTGTATTCCCATGTACTCTTCTCTTCATTGCGTTTAATTATGCCAATTACTATGAGTGTATTATTTTTATGATTATTTGTCAATAATGAAAGCTGAATTGTCTATAGCACACGAATATCACATTATGAAATTTGTATTTCTACTCATCACTTTCTTCATCATCATCATCCATTTCTTCTATTTCTTTTATTACATCATTAATCGTATAAATAACTGACATTGCCGTTTCCTTTTTCTTATGCTCCAATAGCAGATTAATTATCATATCTTTATTGTCCTCGTTTGCAATATCATTCAAGCTGTTAACTACTGAATTTCTATTCTGATATTTTTTTGAATTTAGCATGGAAACCAAGTTATCAAAATATTCTTTCCGACCTAAGTTGTATAAAACAGCATATATGTTTATTTTTGTAAATTCTACTTTTTCATGTTTCAATCTGTAAATGTGTATAACTAACTTTCTGTTTCCTTTTATCTACCCTTTATCGGTCCCATTGCTATCAATGACATATTTTTATTTTTCAAAATTATTTCCGCCACTTTTTGCATTCTCTCATAATTAATCTTTTCATTTTCTTTTATTCGCTCATTAATTGTCAGTCCTATTTTGTTTTTTATGAAGTCATTTCCTAATTGAAAATTTAATTCTTTTGTTCCTTCTGTCCAATACCATAAGTTTTCTGTAAAAAAAGGCATATTTTTTTCTATATCTTCTTGTGAAATTACAGTTTTTAACATTTTTAGCATCTTAACAATTACATTTAAACTTAAATATAGCTGGTCTTTTTCAATAGAATAAACTATAGACCATACTGCTTTATCGCTAAATATTTCTCCATAAGAATATATATCATAAACCATTCCTCGTTTGTCTCGAATTTCCTGTTGTAAATAAGAGCCATCTCCTCCGCCAACTATACTGTTAAAAAACAAGAGTTCGTTTTCTTTTATTTGTTTTAAATCAACGTCAAAAATCAATTGCATATTTATTAAATTCCATTCTGGATAATTTTTCATTAAATAATTATGTTTTCTTTTGAATTGCCCATCATTCATATTGTTAGAATTTATTTTTTGTAAACATTCATTAATTGCAATTGCCTCAAATTTTTTGTTTATCCATATAATTTCCTCTTCGTTGATTGCCCCTGTTATAACAAGCAACATATTATCTTTGCAAAATATTTTTTTCTTATATTGGACTAATTTTTGCAAAGTAATTCTTTTTATATTAGATGCATTACCTAAAATACTATTGGACAAAGGATGTTTATTCCATATTACTCTGTCTATTATTTTTTGATTTTCATTATTATCCTCTTTCTCGCGTATTTCACTTATTACAACTTTTTTTTCACTTTTTAACTGTTCTTCTGTCCATTCGTAAGTTGTTATAATTTTTTCAAAGAGATTTAAACTTTTTTTCAGATATTTAGGTCTTACTTTTATATTAAAGCATAGCATTTCTTTATATGTTGTACCACGTAAGGTACTTCCCATTTTTTCTGCATATTCGTATATTTCTTTTTGCTTCATATTTCCCAGTTGTCTAAAATGCATATGCTCTAATAAATGTGTTATTCCATTATCGCCTTTATTCTCATATCTCGCACCTGCCTTTATATACAATCCTATTTCTATTGATTGTGCATTATCTATTGGATATTCTACTATTTTTAATCCATTATTTAATCTTTTTTCGTACATTATTTCCGCTCCTCCTTAACATATACATTTAAATATGGACTATAAAAAATCCTTAAGCATTAACCTTCCGATAAGTGATATTCTATATGACACACTTGGTTATGCTTAAGGATTATGTTTTAATATTATTCCCTATTTCCAAACGCTATAGCACACACATATCACATTATAAAATTTGTATTTCTACTCATCACTCTCTTCATCCTCATCCATTTCTTCTATTTCTTTTATTACATCATTAATCGTATAAACAACTGACATTGCCGTTTCCTTTTTCTTATGCTCCAATAGTACCTTAATTATCATATCTCTATTGTCCTCGTTCGCAATATAATTCAAGATGTTAACTACTGAACCTCTGTTTAAATATTTTTTTGAATTTAGCATGGAAACCAAGTTATCAAAATATTCTTTTCGACCTAAGTTGTATAAAACAGCATATATGTCTATTTTTGTAAATTGTACTTTTTCATGTTTCAATCTGTCTTCTAGATATTCTAGTAATTCATCTTCTTTATTAATCTTATCCGCTATATCTCCTAATGACAATATTGCATATCCTCTTACGTAACCACTCGTATCCTTTTTTGCTATTTTTTTTAGCAGATTGTAAGTTGTAACAGATTCGCTTATACATAATGAGTCGCAGGCATCCGCTCTTACCAGCCACTCCTTATCATTAGTTAGGCGTAACAATATTTCTTCTCCTTTTTCGTCACTTGATTCAACTAGAATTACTGCAACAAGATCTCTGATAAAAACTTCTTTATCATAAGATAATTTGTTTAATATACTATAATCATTTTCATCCAGTTCTTCCTCATATGATTTTTCTTCTATCTGTCTCAATATTTTTTCTTTTTCTCTAAATTTCATTTTTCTCCTCCTGTCTAAACACTTTTAAAAGTACCTTCAACATTGAATTTCATTACACATAAACTTCTATGATATGATTTCATTTATAACCATTCTACATTTCCAACCACTCTTTCAACCTCTGCCTCGTCAATCCCTTTGCATCACCCATTACAATCAAAGAAATGTTTTGATTTCTGAATATAACATTTGATACTTCTCTCAAACGATAATAATCTATTTTTTTATTTTCCTTAATTTTTTCTTTGATTGTTAATAATTCTTTTTTATTTATGAAATCATATCCCATCTGAAAGTTTAATTCATTGGAATCTTCTAGCCAAAACCATAGGTTGTCCGTGAAAAAAGTCATATTCATATCTATATCCCTTTGCGATATATTTTCTCTTAGATTTTTTTTAATCCACATAATTTTTTGCAAACCTGCTTGTAAGTTCTTTTTTTCGATAGAAAAAAAGATTGATAAAACTGCTGCATCATTATAAATTTCCACATACGAATATATATCATATACTAGCCCCATCTTTTCACGTATCTCTTTTTGCAATCGAGAGCCATCACCACCACCTATAATACTATTTAAAAACAGAAGTTCATTTTCTCTAATTAATTTCAAATTCACATCAAACGATAACTGAACATCTAATATATTCCACGAAGAATATTCTTTCACAACTATATTAGGTTCTCTTTGTATGTTGTACCTTGCGAAGAGCTTCCCATACATTCTGTCTCTTGATATATCTCTTCTTGAGACATTTCACCAAGTTGTCTAAAATGTATATGTTCAAGCAAATGTGTAATTCCATTATTTCTTTTGGTTTCATATCTCGAACCTGCTTTCACATATAATCCAATTTCAACTGATTTTGCATATTGAATTGGATAAAATATAAATGTTAATCCATTTGACAATTTGCTTACTCGCATGTATCTTTTCTCCCTTACTAAACTAAGTTATATAAAACAGTATATATGTTTATTTTGGTAAATTCTGTTTTTTCATGCATCAATATTTCTTCTCCTCATATATGTCTAGAAATATATAATTATATTTTCTTTATTAGTTAGTCAGCTCATTTAAACTTTTAAATAAGTATTTTTCTTTATTGCCTTCACTCATTATTATATTTGTTCCTAATGTATTGTTAATTACAGACGTAGAAACATAATGTTTATATTTACTTCCGTCCTTTGTCGTTACAATAATATTAATATCTACACTTTTATCTTCTCTTTCAAAATACTTGTACTCAATATTTGTAGTCTTTTTTCCATATCTTTTTTTAATTTGTTTTTTTATTAAATTTTTTACATCATCAGCTTTAGAAATTTTGCTAAATTTTTCTTCCGATAATGTCTTAACATCATAGTCCTGACACATTTCTTTCTTGCCATTCCATTTAATATGATACTTTTGCTGAGACAAACTCATCCATTCATTAAATTCCGGCTGTAGCACAGAATATGAATAATCATATGCATATAATTCTTCGTTTTCTAAAAATAAATTTATCTTATTTTGTTCAAAAACCTTTACTGCCTTATTTTCTTTTACTTTATATATTTCTGTATACATACTGTCATTCTGCCTTAATTGTGCAACATTAAAAATAATATAGTTTTTATTTTTTATAAACAACTCAATTGTTGTATCTTCTGTTGCAACAAATTCATCCGACAGTTTTTGACTATTTTTTCCACTTAAAAACCATAATTCAAATTTATTTTCTTTTTCCTCCTCTTTATTAGCTAAAATAAAAGCTTCTTTTTCGCCGTCGTTATCATAATCCTCAACAATCATTTTATATATATCTTTATCAGTCAGTTTCTTAATCTCATCTTTATAATAATCTGTTGACGTTTTTATTTTTTCTTTTTTAGTTGTGATATTTTCTGATGTGTCGCAACCAACTAAGACTATTATCGATATAGTCATTATAGTTAATATTTTCTTCATATTAGTCTCCGTTTCTTTCTATAAACATATTAATTATGTATACATTATGCATTTTCAATTGTACTTCCATTTCTGCATGTAACCTTTGTTAACTGATTGTTTGCATCATATTCTTTCTGTACTGTCGATGTTTCACCTATCTAAAAAATCCTTAAGCATTAACCTTCCGATAAGTGAAATTCTATATGAAACACTTGGTCATGCTTAAGGATTATGTTTTAATATTATTCCCTATTTCCCAACGCTATAGCACACGAATATCACATTATAAAATTTGTATTTCTACTCATCACTATCCTCTTCCATCTCATCCATTTCTTCTATTTTTTTTATTGCATCATCAATTGTATAAATAACTGACCTTGCAGTTTCCTTTTCTTTATATTCTAATAATATATTAATTATCATATCTCTATTGCTCTCATTTGCAATATCTTTCAAACTGTTTACTACTGCGCATTTATTAGAATATTTTTTTGAATTTGTCATTGATAACAGTTTGTCAAAATATTCTTTTTGACCTAAGTTATATAAAACAGTATATATGTTTATTTTGGTAAATTCTGTTTTTTCATGCATCAACATTTCTTCCAAAAATTTTATTAATTCATTTTCTTTGTGAATCTTAACCGCTATATCTCCTAATGATATTATTGCGTATCCTCTTACATAACCGCTTGTATCTTTTTTTGCTATTTTTTTTAGTATATTGTAAGTTGTAACCGATTCACTTATGCCCAACGAATCACATGCTTCAGTTCTTACCAGCCATTCCTTATCATTAGTTAAGCGTAATAATATTTCTTCTCCTTTTTCATCACTTGAGTCGACTAAAATTCTTGCAACAAGAGCTCTAATAGTCAGTTCTTTATCATACGATAATTCCTTTAATATGCTATAATCATCTTCATCGAATTCCTCCTCATATGCTTTATCATCTAACCGTGCCAATACTTTTATTTTTTCTTTATATTTCATTCTTTCAATCCTCCTGTAAATGTGTATATTTTCCAACAGGTTAATGTAATTTTATAGTTCTCTATCCCAAAACAAGTCGTTTTTTAAATCGTTTATTAACTCTTCTATCGAGTTAATTACAATTCTTTTATTCTCATTACTTCTACGTTTCTTTAATACCCTAAGTATTTCATCTTTATTATTTTCACTTGCAATATAATCCAGACTATTTATTACTGAAATCCTATTTATATAATTTTTTTCATTAATCATTTCCAATAAATTATATAAATAATTTTCTTTTCCAATAACGTATAACGATGTGTATATACATATTTTTATAAATGGCTTTTCCTTGTTTTTTATTTTTCCTTCTAAAAATTCTACAAGTTCATTTTCTTTATGTAACCTACGTGCAACATCTTCCAATGATCGTATTGCATAGCCCCTTACATTATCTGCTTTATCTATTTGAGCAATTTTTTTTAATGTCTCATATTCCACTAAAGTTTTACCAATACATAATGAGTCACATGCTTCAGCTCTTACTGATGAATCATTATCACCAGTCAATCGTAACAATATTTTTACACCTTTATCAGTATCAGAATGAATTAACATCTCTGCAACTTTTTCTCTTATACCATTTTCTTCATCCCATGATAATTTATCTAATACTTGCAATTCATATTCATTAAAGTTTCTTTCCTCTATATTTTTTTCTATCTTCTCCAACAAATCATATTTTTCCTTGTTTTTTATGTATATATAATCTCCTACTGAAATTCTTATAAATGGTTCTTCAAGTTTATCATAGGGTCCCCAAAAAGTACCATCTACCAATTCACCATCTATAGCCTTGATTTTCATTTTAGATTTTACATATACATTTACTCTATACGGAAAACTATATTCTTTCCTTAAGTGTTTTGCAAAATCCTTTAATGCTAATTTAACTTCTTCATCAGCATTAACATCAAATCTCAATCTTAAACCATTGCGTATATTATTACCTTTATAAACTTTTTCCCAATTGTCGCAATTCCATATATTCATATTATTTTCTTCCTTTATATTTATTATAACCTCTACCTGGTGTATGTTTTTTTGATTTAGCTGGCATATTTGTAACTTGCTATCGCCTGTCCACTTTCATCTATTATATTGGATACACTTGTACGTATATCTTTGTTGTAAAAATATGAATGCTCATTTTCATTTTCACAACGTATTGTCGCAATAATATTATTCTGTGGTCCTATTATATTATGGCTCGTAATATTTTCGCTTTCATCTGTTGTGTATAACACAACTTCTCCCTGATAAAAATAGTTAGTTACTGCACCATTATCATTTTTAGAAATTCTTTTTCCGTCATAATTATATGTATTTTCCTGTGTATACTTTATTTTTCCACTTGTATTTCCATTTCTGGATGTAACCTTTGTTAACTGATTGTTTGCATCATATTCTTTCTGTCCAGTCTCTGTTATTGTTGATGTTGCATCTATCTAAAAAATCCTTAAGCATTAACCTTCCGATAAGTGAAATTCTATATGAAACACCTGGTTATGCTTAAGGATTATGTTTTAATGTTATTCACAATACAATCTTTAGTATTTTATTTTCAACTTATTAATGTAACGTTACAGTATATTTGCCACACCTATATGTATTAATGCCAAACTTCACTGCTATACTTTGCTCCTGCTTCTACTAATTTAGAACCTGAATAAATTTTAACAACGACCTGTACTCTGTAATAATATCCCGAATCAACACTTACTGTTTTTGATAGTGTTTTCTTTCCTGTTCCTGAATAAGTCTGTGTCCATGTTTTATATGGTGTATATGCCTTATCACTCTTTGTACATCTTTGTAATGTCATTGTTATTTCGCAGGTTTTGTTGGCTGTCATTTTACATATACCCTCACATGCAGCCTTGTTTCCACTAATTGCTAATGTTGAAGTAATCTGGCTCATATTGGTATATCTTGGTGTTACACCCTCTATATCCGCATTTTGTAATTCCTGTGCTGCTACATTTGTATATGACATCATTACTACAACTCCCAAAAACATACATAAAAATTTTCTAAAACTCTTCATTAAAATTTCCTCCTCTAAATTTTAGTTCTTTTTCACACTCTCCGCTACCTTAACCAATTCTTCTTTGGTCACTCCGATTCCTTCTACTTCTATAAAATAATCATTCTCTTTCCATAACAACTTATTTGTATTTCCAATTTCCTCATACTCTTTTTCAACATACATAGCTCTTTTTCCGTTGATATCCACATATTCAACTTTTGCATTTTCCGTATCTATTGAATATGTTGTACTATCAATGTCCTGTTCAAATGTAATGCTATTATCATTTACATCTGCATATTCTATGCATCTTGATAGTGTGCTACACGATGACGTTAATGCACTAAATCCTTCCGGCAAATATGTTACATTGTATTCTTCTGTCCATTCAATATCAAATCTGCCCTCGCTTACCCTTGAACTATTTTCTTTATTAGCATCATTAGACTGAATCTGTGTAGCTACTTTAGACTCCTTAACAAGAAATCCCAAAGTTGCGCTTCTCATGGCCGGTACTGATACAACAGATATATTAAACACAATCATAACTACCGCAACAGCCACCGATGCCTTGTAAAACAGGGGAATTCCGTTCTTTTTTTCTTTACTTTTGTTGAATTGCACTTTTTGATTATCAGTAAACAAATCATCCATAAACTTTGTATAATTTTCAGGTAGCGGCTCCCCACTCTGTTTATTTAATTGATTTGCTTCCTCAATGATTTTTTTTCCTTCGTATTCAACATATGTTGATGATGCTTTTTTTAATAATTGCTCAAGCCCTCTTTCATTTCTTATCTTCATTACTCTATCTCCATCTCTTTTTTAATAATATTGAAAAGACGCTTCTTCGCTCTTCCCACATATACATGAACCTGTTCCTGCTTTATGTGAAACATCTCACTTATTTCCTTTTCGCTCATATTCCACAAGTACTTATACACAATCAACTCTGCATCCTTTTGCGACAATTTATCCATATAATTTTTCAAATTGTCCTGCAATTCTTTTCTAGCACAAATTATTTCCGGATATTTGCTTTCATCGTCATCAGGTATCTTTTCAATTTCATTATCTTCAAATCCAAAGTTTACATGTGTATTTTCGCGTTTTCGCTTTCTTGTATAATCAATTGAAATATTCCTGATTATACTAATCAAATAAAACGCAACCTGAGGTTCCTCTAGTTTTCGTATCTTTTCATAATTATTAAACACTTTTATAAATGCTTCGCTTACCATATCATCGGCTATGTGATAATCTCCCACTATCTCATGGGCCCTAGCCCTCATAATACGGTAATACTTTTCATACCAACCGGTTATCTCCCTTTTCTTTTTTTCATTGTTAATCTTCAATTGCGCAATTCCTTTTTCACTAGTAAAATTTCTCCCCTATATTATAAACGATATTAGAGCATAAAACCGAACACATTTTAATGAAAAATTTTATAAATTTCACTAAAATATGTTCGGTTCTCATTTTTCTTTATTTATTACATCTAATCAACTTAGACCATTCTCCAAAGTTCTTTTTCCCATCAATTATCTTATAAGCCCTAACTTTTAAGTAATAAGTTTTATTGGCATTCACTTTTCTTATGACACCTTTATTTTTCTTTACATTAACTGTTTTCTTACTTTTCGTTAATTTTTTATTTTCTCCAACTTTTATCACATAGCCATCTGCATTTTTAACTTTTTTCCATGTAATATTTAATTTTTTATTTTTTAACGTAGCTTTAACATTTCTAGTTTTATTAATCTTTACACTTATAGGTTTAGTCAATTTTATCATTACAGATGAATCTGAAAATTCTGCTGTAAAATAACTTTCTCCCTTTGGTAAAGTCTTAACATATTCTTCTTTTAATGTTATCTTCATAACATCCGATATAGTTGATACTGTATAATTAGATTCATCAACTTTTATTCCTTTGTATGTCAATTGATTAAATAAATCTGCATAAAATGTGTGTGAAAATGTATTTGATTCCAATAATGCTTCGGCATTTCCACTTCCGTTCCATTTTGAAAAAGAAAAGCTTGCATCCTTAAAGTCAATTTTATGTGTCACAACATAAAGTCTAATAGGAATAATCGCCTTAGCAAATACAGCTTTAAATGAGTACATTCCATCCTGCA
>NZ_QUGP01000016.1:0-31515 GCF_003479125.1 Eubacterium sp. AF19-12LB
TGTGAAACATTTCAAATAGCAATACCAGATGAATATAAGGAAAAGTAAAATTTCAGTTTCATGTTGCTTTTAATAATTGAATATTGAATGATTTTACATAGCCGTTAAGGAGTAATTTTTGCTCCCTAGCGGCTTATTTTATTTTTCAAAGTAGGAGGTGAGAAAATTGAAAATTAGAAAGGTTGATGACAAACCGATGGTCATTCACACCAAGGAGAAAGCCAAGATTCATGCCCACGAACCGAAGGGAGCCAAGATTAAGGGGAGTAACATCTATACAGTAGAGAGAGGTCCTAAGACAGCTGGTGCAAAGGTAACTAATACGGATAGAAAGAAGTCATATCGCAAGAGTACCATTCATCAGTCAGAGTCGAAGAATAAAGGATTATCAAGATTTAAGCGAAACTATAGAGAATCTAACACTTCCATCAAGACCAAGAACACGAATCTTCACATTGCAGGAAGAACAGGTGCACTTGCAGCCGGGGCAGTAACGGAGCATGTGGAAGGTGGTCAGGAGGTATCGCAGGCAGCATATCTTGCATATGAAGCAAGCCGACCTGTTACCGGAACTGCTTCCAAGGGTGCAGCACTTTTCAGGAAAAAGGCGGCAGCCGAGGCAAAGAAGCGAATCAAGAAGGTAGATGCAGGAAAGAAGCTGGCAAAAAAGACAGCAAAGAAAGCTGCCAAAGATACTGCCAAAACCGTAGCTAAAGAGACGGCAAAAGAAACAGCCAAGACTACTGCCAAGGTTGCAGCGAAAACTGCTTCAAAGACAGCTGCTACAGCGGCAGGAACAGCGGTTGCACCGGGAGTTGGTACTGCAATTGGCATAGCAGCTGGATATGCAGCAGGTGTGTCCATAGAGGTCAAGGATGAAAAGATGACCAACCGGAGCAGGAAGATAAAATTCTTTCTGGATAAGATGAAAGCACAGGAGAATCAGACAGACAGCGTGGCAAAGCTGGTAAAGGATCTGATTGTGCGAAAAGCGATTACCTGGGTAAAGGCAGCGGCACCGATTGTCGGACTGGTGCTTTTATTACTTGTTCTTGTAGTTGCCATGATTGCGGTTCCGGTTATTGCGGCGATAGCAATCCTTTACAATTCTCCATTTGCTTTATTTCTGCCACCACTTGAATCAGGAGATACCGTGCAGACAGTAACGAGTGCTTATGTGCAGGAATTTAACCGGGATGTGAATACGAAAGTGAATGAGCATACCGGATATGACCTTGGAGAGCTTGTATATGTGGACTATGAAGGTATGGAAGAAAACCCAAGCAATTACTATGACATCATGGCTGTCTATATGGTCAAGCATGGTGTCGGAGATACTGCAACAGTCATGAATGATACTTCAAAAGGCTGGCTGCAGGCAGTTGTAAATGATATGTGTTCATACACCACAAGCACAGGAACAAAAGATGTGGAAGAAACAGATGCAGACGGTAATGTAACTACTGTCACGAAGTCGGTTCTGTATGTGAATGTCACACTAAAATCGTACAGGGATATGATTTCGGTCTATGGATTTAATTCTGATCAGGTGGAAATGCTTGAGCAGATCATGAGTCCTGAGTTTATGGGACAGCTTGGATATGCCGGAAGCGGAAGTGGAGGTGGAGGCGGCAGTCCGGGAGTAAGCTCCATGACTGAGGATGAAATCAATGCCATCCTAAACGAAATTACAGACAGCAGGCAGAAAACAGTCTGCTCCTATGCACTACACAGAGTTGGTTTTCCTTATAGTCAGGATTTAAGAGACAGCGGTAACTATTATGACTGCAGTTCCTTAGCCTATTATTCATGGAAAGATGCAGGCGTGGATATTAGTTATGGCGGTGCAACCACAGCGGCAGCGGAGGCACAGGGACTTGATGAAGCCGGAAAGACTGTCTCCTTTGATGAGTTACAGCCGGGAGACCTTATCTTTTACAGTTTTACAAGCAATGGAAGATATAAGAACATCAGCCATGTGGCAGTATATGTCGGAAATGGCAAGGTGGTAGAGGCACTTAATGAAAGTCTTGGTGTGGTCTACAGGGATGTGGCAAGCACAGGAAAGATTGTTGTGATAGGAAGACCATAACAGGAAATTTGCAGAGAGGGCATAGTCCCTCTCTGAGACTGGAGGTAAGAATGGATTTAAAAGATATGATACTGGTAACAGAAAACGACAGGGGAACAGAGACAAATATGCTGATGACTCTGGATGATTATAAGAGTTTTATAGCAATTGATGATATGTCAGAGCTTGCAGAAAATTTGTTGCAGCTTGGAAGGACGCTTGGTAAACCAGATAACTTCACAGAGTATTACAGGGCAGCAAATGTAACGGTATCTGCGAGATTCTGTCTGGATGATATTCAGCTGGGACACTTTCTTCAGGGATTTTATAACGATTCCAAAGAATTTCGGTTTGATAAAGAAGCCAGTTCTTATGAATGTGTTGCAAAGCTTAAGGAGATTGGAATGACCGATAAGGGCTGGGTGGATGATTTTAACCTGCATTATGAAATGGAGAACCGCTCATTTGAAAGGGGACAGACATTTCATAACTTCAATGACCATGATTACATGGTGCTTGAAGCATTATCACCAAGAAATCTTGTGGTGATGGATATGAAGTCAGGTTCTCTTACAATCGCCCTTGGTGCGACAGAGTATAAGCGTTATCCGAAGGATGAGAAGCCTACAAAGGACAATACCACAATCGGGGTATCTTGGGAGCATGGCATTTATCTTGGTTCCACACTCTCAACCACGAATTTCAAGGCATACAAGAGGGAGTATGGCAAACCGGAAAAGATAGAGGATATCTATGATTACAGGGCAAAGCTAAAGCAGAAGTTCTATTTTTTTCAGGATATGTCAAAGGATGATGATGTACCAAAGAAGCTGCAGAATGACTTCCTTCACCAGATGTATGAGGATTTCGGAACGATTGAAGAGGATTGTTTTTACGACAGGCTGGAAGATGGAAAGTACGATAAGGGCTTTAAGGAAAGACAGGTAAAGGAAGAAAAGTGCCGGTGAAGAGATTTTTACAGGAGGCGATATCATATGGAACAGGAATTTGATGTTGAGATAAAAGAAGTGCTTTCACGAGTACAGAAAGTAAAGGCAGAGTCGCTTGACGATGCCATCAATAAGGCAATGGATATGTATTATGCAGAGCAGATAGTCCTTGGAGCAGAGGACATGAAGGGAGTAGATTTTGCGCCTATCAGCGAAGGTCAGCTCCCTTCTTCATTAAAAGAAAACGGAGGAAAAGCAAGATGAAAAGTGATTCAACAACAGTAATTAATAACATGGAGTTTTTAGTAAAGGAACTTCATAAGGAGTGGGACAGATCGGGTGCTTCTAAGGCATCCGTTATTATTTCCCTTGAGGAAGTAGATGGTATCAATGATAAGTTAAAAGAGATTATCTATCAGACACAGAAGTCAGTCGATGAGGATGAGCTGACCTTTAAACAGAGCATTGCAAAGTCCAAGGAGTGCTATGTGATTCTTCGTGTGGTGCGTAAGATTGCAAAGAAAAAGGATAAATGCGAAAAACAGGCAATCGACAATGAATTTGCAATCGAGCTGGATAAGGATGAGTTAAAGCTATTTAAGGGATTGTTTGCAGAGATGTTTAAGTAGAGGAGGACAAAGGTATGGGCGTTGATATGAAGGTCAAAGCGATATACGATTCTGAAATTGGTAACATCACCAGATCAGAAAAGAACTGGAAGGATGTGTTAAAGGTCGCAGGTCAGTTATACCGCTATGAATTTGACAATATCGTTATGGTAACAGCTCAGAGACCTCCGGAAAAAAGCACACTCATGGCAGATTATGATACCTGGAAAAAGGTGGGAAGATATGTAAAGCGTGGTGCGAAAGGCTGTGCTATCTTCCCATCAAGGGCACTGAATCCACGCATGAGATATATCTTTGATATCAGTGATACCGGAGGGAAGAATGTCAAACTGACATGGGACCTTGAGGGAGAAAATCTTAAGGATTATGTGGATTTTCTTGTGTCAGAAGGTCAGATTGAGCAGTACGATAACAGCGACAGGGAGTCTCTAAAAAATATATTAAAACAGTTTACAAGAACAGATGTTTGGCTTATAATAAAAGAAGAGTTCGGAGACCGAATGACCGAGCTTATGCAGCTATCAGGTAGTGTGATAAAGGAAGAAAGTAAGAAACGCAATGGCTTACAGCAGGAAATGGACATGGAGCAGCTTGTATATGCAAGTGTCATGTATGCTGTAGGGACGAGATGCGGATTTGACTTATCTGTGCAAGAACAGGATTTTAGTCAGATCGTAAATATCAAAGACGAAGAGATCATTTACCGTCTTGGTTCCATTGTATGCGATGTCTCCTGTAGTGTTCTTAGAGAATTTAGTCGTAACTTAAAGGCAATCGAGAGCGAAAGGAGAATTGGATATGTTAGAAGAAATGACTTACAAGGAAGTGGACGGACTGCTTTATCCGCAGATAGAGATGCCGGACGAGACGGAGGATCTCACGAAGCTGGGCAAATACGGAAGGATGGCGATGAACTATCTAAAGGAGAACGAGCCGGCAAGATACAAGACACTGATGAGATTCGGGAAGATGTACGAGAAGATGTCAGCGGTAGAGGAGGAAGCGAACCAGCTGTACGACCAGCTGGAGATGCAGTATCTGGCGAAGCACAAGCCACAGAATCCGTCATCGACAATGGAGATGTGGAAGATAAGAGAGCAGGCGAAGATGCAGGCAGAGGAAGTGGTACTGAATCAGATAGTGATGCGATTCCACTAGAATCAGATGATACAGAACTGAATAGGGAACTTGATGAAATCAATTCATTGGGTGTTAGTAAGGAAGCCGAATATACACAGGCTTCCTTTTTTTTCGACCAGAATGGGCAGGCAAGCATTGGCACTATTCATACTGAGGACGAAAACAATAATCAGTTTATGCGTCAGTTCGAGCAGGACAGAAAAGCTGCATTAGCAGGTAAATACAATTACCTGAATCCCAAAAAGTCTGCAACAGTACCAAGTGAGTATATCAAACAGGTGCTTATGAGAGGTACAGGTTTTATCGGTGGCAAGGGCAGGGTATGCAAGATTTTTGAAACTGAGATTGATGCAGGAACCAGGGCAAAGCGTATCAAAGCAGAATATGGTCAGGGAGGTGCAGGCTGGCCGGTTGACGGACTGGGACTGCACGGATATGACACATTTCATGGGAATGGACTGCGTTTTCAGTGGCGAGATGAGGATGGAGAGGTTGAAGGATATGTTTCGTGGAAAGATATCGAAAAAGAGCTTGGTGTCCTTATTCTTACAGGGGAATACCAGCCTGAGACACCTCGTATTGATGAGCTTGCGATGGACGGACTCCGTGAGGATGATGAGGTCATTGATGCCGAATACCGGGAAGTGGAACCGGAGGAGGCAGAATCAGAGATTGATGATTATGCAATACCGGATGAGCCGGAGAGCTATGCTTCTAACAGAGATTATGTAAGTGCAAAAGGCATGACACCACAGGAAACTGCCGATGAAGACCGCATGGTAACACAGGCAGAATATGGTGCAGAGATAGAAGCTGAAACAACTGAAAAAGATCCATCAGAGCTTCAGTATATTACACCGATTGATTATGCCAAGCGTATTGCAGAGCTTGATGAAGACCTGCGTGATGCGGCGGAGATTCTTGTAACAGATTGCAGCTGCTACACTCCGTTTAGGGCATTCCTTATGGATGTGGTGCAGTCTGATTTTGCATTTATGCCCAATAAACTTGACCTTATCAGGGATATTGCATTAGGGACAGATAATGCAGAAAGAAAGGCATATTCCAACAATAAGTATGGTCTTGTGGAGTACTCAATCAGAAGTGGATATGTGAAGATCAGCTATAAGAACAGGAATGGTGTGCGTAAGGAAGGTGCTCTCGACTGGCGTGAGTTATATGAGATTTTATCCTATATGGTAAAACAGCCATTTTACTGCGGAGAAGACCAGAAAAAGTATTATCAAGAGATAAAGCAGAAGGCTGACAGGGATAAGATGAATCCGGTCTATAAGAGATTCTTTGACATCGAGGATAGTGTAAAAGCTAATCGTCTTGAAACCAGGGAAAGAGCAATAGCGAATGGATGGGAAACCAAGATTGATGAGAATGGACATGTAGTTTCAGATGATGTGGTATCAGTATCTGTGGATGATATTCAGGCTGATACAGAATCACAGGAAACTGTAGATTTTACACCAAAGCAGGAACCAGTACAGCAAGTAGAAAGTCTTGAAAATGAGAAGAATGTTGCCGGGCAGACGAAGCACAACTTCCATTACAATCTCTGGGAAATGGAAAAAGGCGGTGCCAAGACCAGATATCAGTGGAATATGGATGCAATTCGTACTTTAAAGCAGATTGAATCAGAAAACAGGCTTGCAACACCGGAGGAACAGAAAACCTTGTCGAAGTTTGTCGGATGGGGCGGACTGTCACAGGCATTTGACGAGGAAAACGCAGGCTGGAGCAAAGAGTACAAAGAACTCAAAGAGATGTTATCGGATGAAGAGTATGCTGCAGCTAGGGCAACAGTAAACAATGCCTTTTATACTTCACCGGAGATTGCCATGTGCATGAACTCGGCACTTGTCCAGTTTGGTTTCAGAGGCGGCAATGTATTAGAACCATCTATGGGTATCGGTAACTTCTTTGGGAGTATGCCGGCACCTATGCAGAGAAGTAAGCTGTATGGGGTGGAGCTTGACAGCATTTCGGGAAGAATTGCAAAGCAGCTTTATCAGAATGCCAATATCAGTATCACAGGATTTGAGAATACCACATATCCGGATAACTTCTTTGATGTAGTTGTCGGAAATGTGCCATTTGGTGATTATAAGGTTTTTGATCCGAAGTACAACAAGTATAACTTCCGTATCCACGATTATTTTCTGGCAAAAGCACTTGATCAGGTAAGACCGGGAGGCATGGTTGCGGTGATTACCACAAAGGGAACACTTGATAAGGCAAATCCTACTATCCGAAAGTATCTGGCTGAAAGAGCAGAGCTTGTGGGAGCGATAAGACTTCCGAATACTGCATTTAAAGATAATGCAGGAACCGAAGTGACAGCAGATATCCTGTTTTTGCAGAAAAGGGAGAGAAAGATTGATATTGAGCCGGACTGGGTACACCTTGGTGTAACTGAGAATGGCATTGCAGTCAACTCTTATTTTGCAGAGCATCCGGAAATGATGCTTGGATCTATGGAATATGACACAAGGATTTACGGACAGGACAGCAGATACACAGTCTGCGTGAATGATGATGAGAACTTCAATATTTATGAAGCATTAAACAAAGCTATCGGTAATATCAAAGCCCAGATGACAGATTTTGAGAGAGTGGCAGATGAGGCGGAGCAGACGGAGGAAGTTATCCCGGCTGATCCGGATGTGAGAAACTACACTTACACATTTTTTGAAGGAAAACTCTATTACAGGGAAAATTCCGAGATGGTAAGAAAAGAAGTATCACAGACTGCCGAGGAGCGAATCAGAAGCCTTGATGAAATCAGACAGATAACAAGAGATCTGATTGATATCCAGATGGATGGCTGCAGCGAGGAGGAGCTTTCTGATAAGCAGAGACTTCTTAATGTAAAATATGATGCCTTCGTAAAGCAGTATGGAGCCATTACTTCAAAAGCAAACAGAATAGCTTTCAGAGATGACAGCGATTACCCACTTCTTTGCAGTCTTGAAGAAGTAAATGAAGACGGGGAGGTGAAAAAAGCGGATATGTTTTATAAGCAGACGATTAAGGCAAAGACTGTCATAGACAGGGTTGAGACTGCTGTGGAAGCATTGAATGTATCCGTCAATGAATTTGGATATGTAAATCTTGCCTATATGCTCTCTATCTATGAGCCGGATATTACTAATGTAAAGGAAGAACTTGCAGAAAAGTCCGGGCAGACAGCTGATGAGATAACATTTAGTGATGATGCTTTGGCAGAGCTTAGAAGGGCAGTTCTTGTGGAAGAGCTGGATGGATTGATTTTCCTAAATCCCGACCGCTACAACGAGAACAATCCCGACATCGGCTGGGAGACGGCAGACGAGTATCTTTCCGGCAATGTGAGAGACAAGCTTCGTGTAGCAAAGGCTATGGCAGCGGATACAGGCAATCCGCAGGCAGAAAAATTTGCAGGCAATGTGGCAGCACTTGAAAAGGTACAGCCGGAGTGGATTGAAGCCTCGGATATTGATGTAAAGATTGGCACGACATGGATTGAGCCGCTTGATTATGAGCAGTTTATCTATGAGCTTCTCAATACACCAAGACGGGCAAGGGCAGTCAGAAGCCAGTTTTACAATACAGGCATTCAGGTACACTTAAATAAGATGAGCATGGAATGGTTCATCGAGAATAAAAGCATGGATAAGCATTCAGTGGCGGCTACTAAGACCTATGGTACAAGCCGCATGGATGCTTATTCTATTTTTGAGGATACGCTGAATCTAAAGACAGTAACAGTCAGGGACAGGATTGATGACGGTGATGGCAGGTATCATTACGAAGTCAATAAGAATGAGACAATGCTTGCAAGGGAAAAGCAGAACATGATCAAGGAGAAGTTCAAGGAGTGGCTGTTTGCAGAGCCGGAGCGAAGACAGAAATATGTGGAGTATTACAACGAGACATTTAATAACATCCGCCTGCGTGAGTATGACGGAAGTCACTTACAGTTTCCGGGAATGAATCCGGCGATTGAGTTAAAGCCACACCAGAAAAATGCGGTGGCAAGAATTCTTCTTGGGGGAAATACTCTGCTGGCACACTGTGTCGGTGCCGGAAAGTCATTTGAGATGATGGCTGCCTGCATGGAGCAGAAGAGACTTGGACTTGCCAATAAGACAATCATGGTTGTACCAAAGCCGCTTATCGGTCAGACGGCATCAGAGTTTTTAAGGCTTTATCCGTCAGCAAATATCTTAGTTGCCACGGAGCGTGATTTTGAAAAAAGCCGCAGAAAGCAGTTCGTATCAAGGATTGCAACTGGTGACTATGACTGTATCATCATGTCACACTCACAGTTTGAGAAAATCCCAATCTCCGCAGAGAGAAAGGAGCGAATGCTTAACGAGCAGATTGATGAAATCAGCTATGCGATTGATGAGATGAAGGAGCGTAACGGAGAGCGATGGACTGTAAAGCAGATGGAAAGCCAGAAGAAAAAACTGGAGGAACAGCTGAAATCCTTGTCAGATGAGAGCAGGAAGGATGACCTTATTACCTTTGAGGAACTGGGTGTAGATTCTATTATGGTAGACGAAGCACATAATTTTAAGAACCTTGCGATTTTTTCCAAGATGAATAATGTGTCAGGTATCAGCAGTAGCGGAGCTAAGAAGTCAACGGATATGCAGCTTAAATGCCAGTACCTATCAGAGATAAATGATGGCAGAGGCATTGTGTTTGCGACAGGTACACCGATCAGCAATACGATGTGTGAGATGTATGTCATGCAGCTTTACTTACAGAAAGCGGCACTTGAAGAGATGGGGATTTATCACTTTGATTCTTGGGCAGCAAACTTTGGTGAAGTGACAACAGCACTTGAGCTTACTGTAGAGGGAAGCGGATTTCGTTTTAAGAGCAGATTTAATAAGTTTACGAATCTGCCGGAGCTTATGAATATCTTCCGTGAGGTAGCAGATGTGCAGACCGCAGACATGCTTGACCTTGATGTGCCAGCTCTCCGTGGCGGCAAGCCTATTATAGTGGAGTCGGAGCCTGACTGGTATGTGAAGCAGGTCATGGAAGACTTTGTTGTGAGGGCAGAGCGTATCAGAGGCGGTGGAGTTGATCCAAGCGTGGATAACTTTCTAAAGATTACCCATGAGGCAAGACTTCTTGGAACGGATGCCAGACTGATTGATAAGGATGCGCCGAACAATCCGGATGGAAAACTCAATAAGGTAGCGGAGAATGTATGGAAAGAATATGAGAAAGGAAATGCTGATGGTCATATAGGCTGCCAGCTTATTTTTTCGGACATCGGCACACCGGGACCAGATAAGGACTTTACCATCTACGATTATCTGAAAGAAACACTGATCCAGTATGGTATTCCGGCAGATGAGATAGCTTTTATTCATGATGCCAAGACGGATGCACAAAGGGACGCACTTTTTAAGGAGATGAGGACAGGTAAAAAGAAGGTTCTTATCGGTTCAACGGACAAGTGTGGAACAGGTGTCAATGTGCAGACACACCTTGTTGCAATGCATCATGTGGATTGCCCTTGGAAGCCTTCTTCTATTGAACAGAGGGAAGGACGAGGCATACGACAGGGTAATGAAAATGAAGAGGTGGCAATCTACAGATATGTCACCAAAGGGACATTTGATGCATACAACTGGTCGCTTGTTGAAAATAAGCAGCGATTCATCAGTCAGGTCATGACAAGCAAGGCTGTAAGCCGAAGCTGTGAGGATATCGACGAGGCAACACTTTCCTATGCAGAGATTAAAGCGGTTGCCACAGGCAATCCTTTAATCAAGGAAAAGATGGAGATTGACAATGATGTCCAGAGATTAAAGCTCTTAAAGGCATCCTATGACAATCAGAGATATGGCTTGCAGGATAACTTTATGATTAAGTATCCGAAGCTGATTAAGACAGCAACAGAAAAGCTTGCCAATGTAAGAGAGGATGTAAAGGCAAGGGATAAAGAGCTGATTGATAATCCGGAATTTGCCATTACCATAGGCAAAGTAACTTACACAGAGCGTGTGGATGGCGGAACGATGATGCTTGAAGCAATCAGTAAATGTAAGACCGGAGAGACAACTGTAATCGGTAAATTCCACGGATTTGAGCTGCTTGTGGAAAAGAACTTCCTTGGCATCAATTATATGGTGCTTCGTGGAAAGACAGAGTATAAAGCAGAGCTTTCCACAAGTCCTGTCGGCAGCATGGTGAAGCTGGAAAACCTGTTCAATGGACTCCATGAGAACATTGATTTCTTTGAAAAGAAGATTGAGCAGTACCAGAATGACCTTGAAGCATCAAAGGCAGAGTATGACAAGCCATTTGCGTACAGCAAGGAACTGGAAGAAAAGCTGGCTAGGCAGTGTAAACTGAATGCCCAGCTTGACCTTGAGAACGCAAAGGCTGTGGATGCAGACCTGAGCGGACCGGAGGAAGAAAGAGAAGCTGATGACAGAATGGAATCTGCAGCAATTGTAGCAGAGGATAAAGGTGCTTATCCAGCCGACAGAGAGGGCAGAACACGATAGGAGAGTGAATAATATGAGCATAAGAAAAGTGGTCGCAGGACTACTGATTGCAGCAGGGATTGCCATTATGGCAGTCCCTTTTTTCTGGCGGACAACCGGAGAAAAACAGACAGAACAGCTCATAAGTGAATTTGAGCAGACATTGGAGGATGATTACGATGAAGAAACAGATGTGGAGGAAGAGCAAACCTCCATTAGTAAAGAGGATGAAGCCATTCTTAAAGAAGGCGGTGTTATCGGCATCATTGAGATACCGGGCTTAGATATCAGGTATCCGGTAATGGAAGGAACCACAAGTAAAGTGCTTAATGCAGGGATTGGTCATATAGAAGAGACTGCAGGAATCGGAGAAAGTGGCAACTGTGTATTGTGCGGTCATAATGGCAGCAGATATGGCACATTTTTTACACCACTAAGTCAGATATCCATAGGTGATGAAGTAATGATAACCGACAAAAATGGGCTGAAGCATATCTATGAGGTAATAGAGACAGAGGTAGTAAATCCGTATGATAACAGCATCAAGACACAGGGTACAGAAAAAGAATTAACTCTTTTTACCTGTTCCCAGAAAGGAACCATGCGTTTTGTGGTCAGGTGCATTTATAAGGAGGCGGTGATGGATGAATAAGAGATACCGATTAGGTGAGATAGAAGAGGCAGTAGCAGAAATGGAAGAGCTAATTGACATCGAGGATGATATTGCTGAGATTGATGATGACTTTCAGATAGTCGTAAGCGGCTGGTCTGTGTATGTCGAAAGCCTGAATCTGACACTCAGACAGGGAATAGCCTGTGTATGGGATGCAGAGGAAGGATTATTTATGCCTGATTTTGATGTGACTATCGTGTATGAGGGGAACATTGAAACACAGGAGTGGCTCTATTACGAGCAGGATGGAATGGTCGTTACACTTGGCAACTGGCTTAATGGCAGATTGTCTTGTGAACAGATAGAACAGCTTTGGTGTGAGCTTATCATACCGGAGCAAAACAAAGAACAAAAAGAAAGCGAGGAATAGCATATGAAGTATTCAATTAAAGTAAACGAAGTAAGAGCAAAAGAGGGCAGCAACATCAAAGGATTTGCAACAGTAGTATTTGGTGATTCATTTAAGATTACCAATATTGCAATCCTTGAGAATAAGGATAAGGGAGAGCTTTTTGTATCAATGCCAAGATACCGCTCCAATGAGCGTGATGAAAGCAACGGTGTGATCTATAAGGATGTGTGCAATCCTATCACAGCAGAGTTTCGAGAGGAACTCTATACCAATATCCTTGATGCCTATGCAAGAATTAAGGAACCGGAGAAAGAGGAGACACAGAAGCAGGAGCGTACACAGGAAATGCCGGAGTTTTCCGTAACTGTAACACCTTATGAGAGGGAAGGTAGTAACATCAAGGGACTTGCACGCATTTATTTTGAAAACAGTTTCATCGTAAATAACATCAATATCGTGCAGGGCAAAGAGAAAATCTTTGTATCAATGCCTTCTTATAAGACAAAGCAGGTGGACGAGCAGGGCAAGCCAATCTACCAGGATGTCTGCTATCCGGTCACAAAGGATTTCAGGGAAAAACTCTATAATGAGATTATCTCTGAATATGAGAAAGCAAAGGATAAGAGCAACGAAAATGCAAGAGAGAGTGCAGAGAAACATCATGGCAATCCCGATAAAGAGAAGGACAAAGAGGCGACGCCCTTTCGATAATCAGTAATCAGAGTACAGGGGCGGCCAAGGCTGCCCCATTTACAGAATGGAGGAAACAGAATGGATATGGAAGCAGGAAAAACACTTACCAATGAGGAGGTCATAAGAGAACTTCTCGACTTATTAAAGAAAAATGCCATGAAAGAGCAGGCAAACGATGTATTTGAGATATGCAGCTATGTGGATGGACTGGAGAAAAAGATTGATTCCATGACGGAAGAACTCACCAATATGCAGAACCAGATCAAAGAAATGCAGGAAGATACTCTTGTCAATAATGCTAAAAAGGGCTTGACAAATAAAGGGTTAAGGAATATAATTAGATTCAGTATTATACAAGGAGTTAATAAATATGCGGCAAGGTATTCTTAAATAAACTGTCAATTTGATAGTGGGAACAAAAAGTAGCAGTCCCGTTTCACTTTTAATATGGGGCTTAGTTTTTTGTACCCAGTTTAAGAATACTTTTATCATGTAATTTTATATGCCCGAAAACATATAAGTGTTTTGGGGCTATTGGAGTTATTTACCCAGTGATAGGAGTATTTATCACTGGGTATTTTTATGCCCTTTTTTGGGTGTTGATAGGAGGAAAATCACATGAAAATAATTAACTTAGGCATTCTGGCTCACGTTGACGCAGGAAAGACAACATTAACGGAAAGTTTATTGTATACCAGTGGTGCAATTGCAGAACTAGGGAGCGTAGATGAAGGCACAACAAGGACAGATACAATGAATTTGGAGCGTCAAAGGGGAATCACTATCCAGACAGCAGTGACATCTTTTCAGTGGGAGGATGTAAAAGTCAACATTATAGATACGCCAGGCCATATGGATTTTTTGGCGGAAGTATACCGTTCTTTATCCGTTTTAGACGGAGCAGTATTATTAGTTTCTGCAAAGGATGGCATACAGGCACAGACCCGTATACTGTTTCATGCACTACAGACAATGAAGATTCCGACAATCTTTTTCATCAATAAAATTGACCAAGAGGGGATTGATTTGCCAATGGTATATCGGGAAATGAAAGCAAAGCTTTCTTCGGAAATTATAGTGAAGCAAAAGGTTGGGCAGCATCCCCATATAAATGTAACGGACAATGACGATATGGAACAGTGGGATGCGGTAATTATGGGAAACGATGAACTATTAGAGAAATATATGTCAGGGAAACCGTTTAAAATGTCAGAACTGGAACAGGAAGAAAACAGGAGATTCCAAAACGGAACGTTATTTCCCGTTTATCACGGAAGCGCTAAAAACAATCTGGGGATTCGGCAGCTTATAGAAGTGATTGCCAGTAAATTTTATTCATCAACGCCTGAAGGTCAATCTGAATTATGCGGGCAGGTTTTTAAGATTGAATATTCAGAGAAAAGGCGGCGTTTTGTTTATGTGCGTATATATAGCGGAACATTGCATTTGAGGGATGTTATTAGAATATCTGAAAAAGAGAAAATAAAAATCACAGAGATGTGTGTTCCGACAAACGGTGAATTATATCCATCCGATACAGCCTGCTCTGGTGATATTGTAATTTTACCAAATGATGTTTTGCAGCTAAACAGTATTTTGGGGAACGAAATGCTGTTGCCGCAGAGAAAATTTATTGAAAATCCTCTCCCTATGCTCCAAACAACGATTGCAGTAAAGAAACCTGAACAGCGGGAAATATTGCTTGGGGCACTTACAGAAATTTCAGATGGCGACCCTCTTTTAAAATATTATGTGGATACTACAACGCATGAGATTATACTTTCTTTTTTGGGGAATGTGCAGATGGAAGTCATTTGTGCCATCCTTGAGGAAAAATATCATGTGGAGGCAGAAATAAAAGAGCCTACTGTTATATATATGGAAAGACCGCTTAGAAAAGCAGAATATACCATCCACATAGAAGTCCCGCCAAATCCTTTCTGGGCTTCTGTCGGGTTGTCCATAGAGCCGCTCCCTATTGGAAGCGGAGTGCAGTATGAAAGCAGAGTTTCACTTGGATATTTAAATCAATCGTTCCAAAATGCGGTTATGGAGGGGGTTCTTTATGGCTGCGAGCAGGGGCTGTATGGATGGAAAGTGACAGACTGTAAAATCTGTTTTGAATATGGATTGTATTATAGTCCTGTAAGTACCCCCGCAGACTTTCGGCTGCTTTCCCCTATCGTATTGGAGCAGGCTTTAAAAAAAGCAGGGACAGAACTATTAGAGCCATATCTCCACTTTGAAATTTATGCACCGCAGGAATATCTCTCACGGGCGTATCATGATGCTCCAAGGTATTGTGCAGATATTGTAAGTACTCAGATAAAGAATGACGAGGTCATTCTGAAAGGAGAAATCCCTGCTAGATGTATTCAAGAATACAGGAACGATTTAACTTATTTCACAAATGGGCAGGGAGTCTGCTTGACAGAGTTAAAAGGATACCAGCCAGCTATTGGTAAATTTATTTGCCAACCCCGCCGCCCGAATAGCCGTATAGATAAGGTTCGGCATATGTTCCACAAGTTAGCTTAACAGCTTGCAAAAGTCATATAAAATGAGATTTGAAAGGATTAGAGACTAATTATGATGAAATGCGAATGGATATTGTGTCCTGTTTGTGGGAGCAAAACCCGTAATAAAATTAGGAAGGACACTGTTTTGGAGAATTATCCCCTTTATTGTCCAAAATGCAGACAAGAAAGATTGATTAAAGTTGACAACTTGAAGATAACTGTCATCAAAGAGCCAGACGCTTAAGACGCAGAGCCGATTATTTTTGTAATATATTAGAGCATCTAGAAGAAACTATTTATCAAATTTTATGAAAAGGAATGAGCATATGTTTGGAGAAACATTGCATTGCGGTGAACTTATAAAGAGACTTAACGATGCACTTGGAAGAAAGGCTAATAATACGTTGATGTGCAATGATGTCACCCTTTCGCAGATTAAGGTCCTCGCAACTATCAGCGAGGCAGCCGATGAGACGATAACGCTAAAAGAACTTGAAAAGCATTTTGAAGTTAAACAGGCAACGATGGCAGGAATTGCTGCACGTCTGGAAAAAAATGGGATGATAGAGGGGTTTTATGATTCAAATGATAAAAGAATCAAACATGTAAAGCTCACGGCAAAAGGTGAGGAGATATGCAAGACGGCAAGAGCTTCAATGGATGAAAATGAGAGGGAACTTTTAAAGGCACTTAATGATGATGAAAAAGGACAGCTTAGAAATCTTTTGCAGAAAGTATATGACAGTATCAAGTCATGCTGACTGTAGACTTATAAGGTGAATTTAATCGAAGGGAGAATGATAAAAATATGATAAAAACATTAGCAAAATGTATTGGCAAATATAAAAAAGAATCAATTATAACGCCAATATTTACTGCAGTTGAAGTTTTTTTGGAAATTCTTATTCCATTTATAACAGCCTCAATAATTGATAAAGGAATACAGGCCGGAGATATGAGAAAGGTTGGTATTTATGGTGGAATAATGCTTATTATAGCATTTTTGAGCCTTTTTTGTGGTATACAGGCAGGAAAGTATGGGGCGGCAGCATCAACAGGATTTGCGTGTAATCTGAGAGAGAAAATGTATGAAAATATACAGACATTTTCATTTTCTAATATTGATAAATTCAGTACAGCAGGTCTTGTAACACGTATGACAACTGATGTAACTAATGTACAGAATGCTTATCAGATGATAATAAGGAGTGTTGTGAGAGCACCTCTCATGATGATTTGCAGTATTACAATGTGTGTAATAATAAGTCCGAGATTAAGTATTATATTTCTTGTTGCACTTATATTTTTAGGATTTGTACTTTTCTTTATTATATATAAAGTAACACCGGTTTTTACATCAGGTTTTGAAAAATATGATGAACTCAATGCGAGCGTTCAGGAGAATATTTCAGGAATCCGTGTTGTTAAGGCATTTGTACGTGAGGAGCATGAAAATAAAAAGTTTAATAAAGCGGCAGATAATCTTTATAAAACATTTGTTAAAGCCGAGTCATTTCTTGCATTTAACAATCCGACTATGATGCTTGTTGTATATGGATGTATTGTTGCATTGTCATGGTTTGCTTCACATTTTATTGTGTCGGGTTCAATTACAACTGGTAATCTTACATCAATGTTCAGTTACGTAATGAGCATGCTTATGGCACTTATGATACTTTCAATGATATTTGTAATGGTTTCAATGAGTGCGGCAAGTGCAAGGCGTATTTCAGAAGTTCTTAATGAAAAAGCGGACCTTGCCAATCCGGAAAAACCTTATGAAGAAGTGGAAGACGGAAGAATCGATTTTAATCATGTTAATTTTTCATACAGAAAAAACAGTACAGAGGATACTTTACATGATATTGATATTCATATTAATGCAGGTGAGACAATTGGTATTATTGGTGGTACAGGATGCGGAAAATCAAGTTTTGTGAGCCTTATAAGCCGTCTTTATGATGTTACTGAAGGTTCTGTATGTGTTGGCGGAAAAGATGTAAGAACTTATGATATGGATGCACTCCGTAATCAGGTGGCTGTAGTATTACAGAAAAATGTCCTGTTTTCAGGAACAATACTTGACAATCTCAGATGGGGTGATGACAATGCTTCATATGAAGATTGTGTTGAGGCATGTAAACAGGCATGTGCTGATGAATTTATCGAGAGAATGCCTAAGAAGTATGATACATGGATAGAACAGGGCGGTACTAATGTTTCAGGTGGTCAGAGACAGAGACTCTGTATTGCGAGAGCATTGCTTAAAAAACCAAAGGTTCTTATTCTTGATGATTCGACAAGTGCTGTAGATACTGCAACAGACGCAAAAATCAAACAGGCATTTGCCCAGAAAATTCCGGGAACAACAAAGCTTATAGTTTCGCAGAGAATTTCAAGTATTCAGGATGCCGACAGAATTATTGTTCTTGAAGATGGAAAAGTCAGTGGCTTTGATACACATGAGAATCTTATGGAAAATAACAAAGTTTACCGCGAAATCTGTGAAGTTCAGATGCAGGGCGGCGGCGATTTCGACGAATCGGCAGAATAGTGAGAATAGGAGGAAGACATGAAAAATAAAAATGAGAACAAAGAGAAGAATCCGCTTTTATTATTAAAAAGACTTCTTTCTTATATAGTAAAAAATTATAAATTGGCATGTTTCATGGTGGTCGTTTGCATATTGGTTTCGGCACTTACGACATTATGTGGAACTTTATTTATACAGAAACTTATTGATAATTACATTGTGCCTCTTACCCAGATGGCAGTTCCTGATTATTCACCGCTTGCACAGGCTCTTTTAAAACTTGTAGCAATATTTGCAGTGGGTGTTTTATGTTCCTACGGATATAACAGAATTATGGTAAATGTTGGTCAGGGTACTATGAAAAAGCTCCGTACAGAGATGTTTACTAACATGGAATCACTTCCAATCAGATATTTTGATACACATGCACATGGAGATATAATGTCGGTATATACAAATGATATTGATACATTAAGACAGCTTATAAGCCAGAGTATTCCACAGGTTCTTAATTCACTTATAACACTTGTATCAACATTTGTAAGTATGATAGTTCTTGATATACCACTTACAATTGTATCTGTTATTATGGTTGCAATTATGCTTTTTGTGACATCAAAGCTTTCCGCTGCATCTGGCAGATATTTCATTGAACAGCAGAAAGATATCGGTAAAGTAAATGCTTATATTGAGGAAATGATGGAAGGGCAGAAGGTTGTTAAGGTATTCTGTCATGAGCAGGAAAGTCTTGAACAGTTTAAGCAGATTAATAACAAGTTAAGAGAAAGTGCCAACAATGCTAATAAAATTGCAAATATTACAATGCCTATCAATGAAAATATAGGAAATATAAGTTATGTTTTGTGTGCACTTGTAGGTGGTGTGCTTGCATTAAGCGGCTTTTCAGGACTTACAATTGGTACACTTGTAGCATTTCTTTCATTAAACAAGAGTTTCACACAGCCTGTAACACAGATAAGCCAGCAGGTAAGCAGTATTGTAATGGCTATGGCAGGTGCCGGCAGGGTATTTGACCTTTGTGATGAAGTACCAGAGACAGATGAAGGTGATGTTGAACTTGTAAATATATGTTATGATTCAAATGGTGAAATCCATGAAACTGAAGAACTGACAGAGATGTGGGCATGGAAAAAACCAAATGCTGCAAACAAAGATGAAATGTATACAAGACTTCAGGGTGATGTTACATTTGATGGAGTTGATTTTGGATATAATCCTGACAAAATCGTGCTTCACGATATAAAAATGTTCGCAAAACCTGGTCAGAAGCTTGCGTTTGTAGGTTCTACCGGTGCCGGAAAGACAACAATTACCAACCTTATTAACAGGTTTTATGATATACAGGATGGTAAAATCCGTTATGATGGAATTAATATTAATCATATTAAAAAAGACGATTTACGCCGAAGCCTGGGCATTGTTTTACAGGATACCAACCTTTTTACAGGCACGATTATGGACAATATCAGATATGGAAGACTCAATGCAGCTGATGAAGAATGTATAGCTGCCGCAAAGCTTGCTAATGCTGATGGATTTATAAAAAGACTTCCTGATGGTTATAACACAGTGCTTACCGGCGGTGGTGCGAACCTTAGTCAGGGACAGCGTCAGCTTCTTGCAATAGCGAGGGCGGCAGTTGCAGATCCTCCTGTTCTTATTCTTGATGAGGCGACTTCTTCTATTGATACACGTACAGAAAAACTTGTACAGCGTGGTATGGATGCACTTATGACAGGAAGAACTTCATTTGTTATCGCTCATCGTCTTTCTACGGTACGGAATGCAGACTGTATTATGGTTATGGAACAGGGAAGAATTATTGAGCGTGGTACACATGACCAGCTTATGGAAGAAAAAGGCAGATACTATCAGCTTTACACAGGAAAGTCAATCAGTGCGTAAGATTTTGATTAATTGGTATTAAATAAACATTTCAAAAACACGGGGTATAAAAATATGAAATATGCTTATATTAACGGAAAAATACTTGACGGAACCAAAGATATGCAGGTAAAAGAGGGCTTCGTCATACTTACGGACAATGATAAAATTGAGGATATTGTCAAGGCAGGCACGGATTTGAATGGATATGAAAAAGTTGATTTAAAACGCAGATATATTATGCCCGGTCTTATAAATATGCATGTTCACCTTGCAGGTAATGGCAAGCCGCAGAAAAAACAGCGTGATAATGAGAAACTTGTAAAAATACTTATGGGAAATGCACTTATGCGTTCAATTGCATACGGTATGGTTGCCGGATTTGCAAAAACAGAGCTTATGAGCGGTGTGACAACAATAAGAACGGTTGGCGGACTTGGAAGTTTTGATACAAAATTAAGAGATGAGATTAATGCAGGAACAAAGATGGGACCTAGAATACTTGCCGCTAATGAAGGGATTTCCGTGCCTGGCGGACATATGGCTGGCTCTGTTGCTGTTGCGGCGGACAGTATAGATACAGCCTTAAAACATCTGGAGCAATCGGAAAAAGAAAAGGTTGATTTGATAAAGCTTATGATTACTGGCGGCGTAATGGACGCAAAAGAAAAAGGTGTTCCGGGTGAACTGAAAATGTCTCCGGAAATGGTAAAGGTAGTCTGTGACAAGGCACATGAAAATGGCTATTTAGTTGCTGCACATGTCGAATCTCCGCAGGGGGTGCGTGTTGCTCTTGAAAATGGTGTTGACTCAATTGAACACGGTGCAAAAATTGATGATGATACAATTAAGTTATTCAAGGAAAGAAAAGCATTTCTTTGCACAACAATTTCGCCTGCACTTCCGTATGCATTGTTTGATCGTTCGATTACCAACGCAACTGAAGTTGAACAGTTTAACGGAAATGTTGTGTTTGAGGGAATAATTGCATGTGCGAAAGCGGCACTTGAAAATGATATACCTGTCGTTCTTGGCAATGATGTCGGATGTCCGTGGATTACACAGTATGATTTCTGGAGAGAATTGTATTATTTCCACAAATATACGGGCGTTTCCAATGCGTTTGCACTGTATACGGCAACCGCAAGAGCTGCCGAAATGGCGGGAATCGGTGATATTACCGGTACGCTCGAAAAAGATAAATGTGCAGATATGATTGTAACCGAGGAAAACCCACTCGATGACCTCAGAGCATTACGACATGTAAAAATGGTTGTCGCAAGAGGAACGATTATGGAAAATCCTAAAGTTAAAATAAATAAGCGTGTCGAGACTGAACTTGATAAATTCCTATAAAAAAACCCCGCTGCGGCGGGGCTTTTTTATTCATATAGACCTATAGGACAAAATGTGTTGATAGAAACCGCCTTCAGCCCTTGAATTTCAAGGGCTGGGGGCGGTTCAATCTTTTTTGAAACAACTTTGAGGGTGGACAAAACGTGTTGATAAAAACACCTGCATCCCTTGCAAATAAAGGGAAAAACAAGGTTTAATCTTCCTTGAAACAGCAACAACGGAGGAAGATTAAATGAATCAAGTAAATTGTCCTGTATGTGGAAATAAATGTATTAAAGCTGGAAAGACAAAAGCAGGGTCACAACGTTGGCTTTGCAGGAAATGCAATTCATCAGTTACACACAAAATAGACAACTCTGCCAAAGAACTGCAAATCTTCTTGGATTGGTTGTTTGGAAAGGAATCCCAGTCATCAATGCCCGGAGATGGAAGAACATTCAGACGCAAAACCGCTAAATATTGGAATATATGGCCTATGCCGCCTAAAGTCGAGGACAGCAGGGATGTCTTGTATCTTGATGGTATTTATCTGGGAAGAAAAGCGTGCATTTTAATCTGTTGTGATGATAAATATGTCCTTGGCTGGTATTTATGCAGATATGAATATGCCGCTGCATGGACGGCTTTAATGAAACGTATAGCGGAACCTAGAATGGTTGTATCTGACGGTGGAACAGGGTTTGCAAAGGCACTCAAAAAAGTATGGCCGGGTGCAAAACACCAAAGATGCGTTTTCCATGTATTCTGCCAGGTAAGGCGTTACACGACATCAAGACCTAATTCAATGGCAGGTAAAGAGCTATATAACATGGCAAAAGAACTCTTGAAAATAAACACAAAAGAAGAAGCGGATTTATGGATAAAAAGATTTATTGAATGGATAAATAAGTATGAGGATTTCCTGAATGAAATGACAGTTGATGAAAATGGAAACAGGCGTCCTACACATGAACGGATACTGAAAGCAGAAAAGTCATTAATTAAACTTATCAGGGAAAACACGCTGTTTACTTATCTGGACAAAGAATTAAGGGACAAATTTAACACACCTTCTACCAATAACAGAATTGAAGGCAGTGTCAATTCCAGACTTAGGGAAATGCTTAGAAATCATAGAGGATTATCTGTTGAAAGAAGAATAAAAGCGGTTTACTGGTGGTGCTATATGCACTCGCCTGAACCGCTTTCATTGTCTGAAATAATAAATGTTATGCCAACCGATAAAAGCATTGCGGCAATATATCAAAAAATGAATGAAAAGAATAAACTTGAAAAAAGTCTTTCTAGTTGGGGCGATGCCATTGTATGGAGTGATTTACATAATTATGACAGAACGTTTGTTGAATGGGATTAACCCATCAACACGTTTTGTCCTATAACCCATAAAACACATATAATTTGTCAAATACTCTGTTATAATTTCTCCATAATAATTGTTCATCTGCAATTTCGCATAGATAAAAGGTTTTAATAAATAACGGATTATGATACATATAACAGGACAAATAAAAATCCAGTTTTTATTAACTAGGGATGTTGCCACTCCTTTACTCCATTGTACTGGAATTTCTGTCGGCAACTTAGAATAAGACAAAGCCCCAATAATCAAGCATAGTGCGGTAATCATAGTCCAGGTAAGCATACTTCCCCATATATACAAAAAGCTGACTGAATCCAGTTTGAAAACAGTTCGATTATCTTTCCAATAGTCATGAAAATCTGTTACATACTGTTCTACCTGTAATTTTTCATAACTAATACTTCCTTCATCCAGCATTTTTTCGCACATGAGTTTCGCCTTATTCAAATCAGTAATCTGATTTTTTAATACTTCCTTTTGCTTCTCAAGCATTTCCTGCAATGTTACTTTTTCGGATATAATATTTCGTATATCTTCAATAGAAATTCCCAATGTACGTAGATATGCAATCTTCTTTATATTTTCCACATCATTTTTAGAATAATCTCTATAACCATTACTTTCATTTCTCGAAGGCTCAATAAGTTTTTCCTTTTCATAAAAACGGATATTAGAACGGGATAAACCTGTTCGCTCTTCTACGTCTTTTATAGTCATATTATGCCCTCCTTTCGAGCAACTCTATTTTACTTAATAATAAGCTATAAACAAGGTTTACAGTCAAGCATTTATCAAAAAAACTATAGTTGTTGATAAGGACATGAAAAGCTGTCCAAAATAGAAGGTGAACCGGATTGCTGCTCCGACTCAATCTTCCACATGGAATACATCTTCCACCAGCATATTAAAGTACTTTGATATCCGCAGCATAAATTCGGCAGATGGGGTGCTGTCCCCACGCTCTATCCTGCCGACAGTTTTGGTGCTGTATCCAATAGCAGCGGCAAGGTCATCCTGGTAAATGCCTCGCTGTTCACGTATTTCTCTTATATTATTGGTAACCGCCATAAAAATCCCTTCTTTCAGTTCTATAGATATTTTCTTATTGTCAATTATGCAAAATAATGTGTCCGATAAAAATGACTTGCAATTTTATCGGCAATGTCCTGTAATAGCACAAGCATCAGATTTTCCAAGAACTTTTCCAAATATGTCTAAGCGGTCATTTTCACTAACCTTGATAGGTGCATACTTTTCATTGAGTGAGATAAGGAAAATTCCTTCTTTATCGTTTTGTAATTTCTTAATATAGGCTTCTCCGTTAAGAGCGAAGATGCCGATTTCTCCATTAGCAACAGATTCCTGCTGTAATACCCATGCAATCTGACCATCGTGGAATTCAGGTTCCATACTGTCACCACTAATACGGACACCGAAAGTAGTATCTTCCGGTAAGATAGATTCATCTATACATACAGTCTCTTTCGGTCCGTCTACAAGGAAGTTACCGGTTCCAGCTGATACAGCATTTTCAAAAATATCAATGCTTCGGAATGGAATTATCTTAGCAGTCTGCTTTTCATACATTCCGGATGCGTGGAGCAGATTAATATAATCCATAGCTTTTTCCCTGCCTTCATCAGTAAGTGATGAAAAAGGATCAGCAGGATTTACTCCAAAATATGCTTCATACATATTAGTAATACCAAGGATTCTACACACCTTGTAAAATATGGTAACGCTTGGTTCAGCAAGATTTCTTTCCCAGTTAGATATAGCTTTGTAGGAAATGGTAACACCTTCCTTAGCTAATTCATCAGCGAGATCCTGCTGGAGCAAGCCTTTCTTTTTTCTATATGATGAAATGATTTCTCCGATTGAGTACATGCATACGCCTCTTTTCTTTCATTTTGTTGATTTCAAATGTCTCTTTTCACTCCATAGTATATAGCAATAGTGCCAATTATTCAAGTTAAAAATCCAATATAATGGGAAAAAGGACACATGTGTCCGTTGACAGTCGATTATTCTTGGGGTTATACTATGCCCTGTAAGAAACATTACTCATATACTTGGACTAAAGGTTATGGTAGTGACAGATTAAATGCAGGAGGTGATGAAGATGGGAGACAGGGTAATACTTCATTCAGATATCAACTGTTGTTATGCCTCGATTGAGCATCTGCATCATCCGGAGCTTGCAGGAAAGCCACTGGCAGTAGGCGGTGACCCGGAGGCAAGACATGGGATTGTCTTAACAGCCGACTATATTGCTAAGAAGTACGGTGTGAAAACAGGAATGGCACTCTGGCAGGCAAAGCAGGTCTGCCCTGACATAACATTTGTTTCACCAAGAATGGACTTATATCTTCGGTTCTCAAGAATGGCACATGAGATATATGCAGAATATACGGACAGGCAGGAGCCATATGGGATTGATGAGTGCTGGCTTGATGTGACAGGGAGCAGTTCCCTTAAAGGAGATGGATTGCTTATCGCACAGGAAATCAGCAGGAGAATGAAGTCAGAGCTTGGCATCACAGTAAGTGTTGGTGTTTCTTTCAATAAGATATTTGCAAAGCTGGGTTCTGACTACAAGAAGCCGGATGCAATCACAACTATGTATAAGAGTGAGTTTAAGCAGAAGGCATGGTCACTTCCGGTGGCAGATCTTCTATACGTTGGCAAAAGTACGAACAGAAAGCTTGCATTATTTGGTATCAAAACCATAGGTGATCTTGCAAGGGCAGATGAAGATGTGCTTAATAGTCACCTTGGAAAGATGGGCAGTATCTTATGGTCGTTTGCTAATGGCTATGATGATTCACCTGTCAAGCTGGAGAATACCCACGCTCCAATCAAATCGGTGGGAAACAGCACAACGACACCAAAGGATTTAGTATGCGATGAGGATGTAAAGATTGTTCTTTATATTCTGGCTGAGAGTGTTGCAGCAAGACTTCGTGAGAATGGATTCCGGTGCAGAGTGGTTGAGATAAGTGTCAGGGATAATGAGTTATTCTCTTTTACCCGTCAGAAAAAGATTGACCATGCAACAAACATCACCGGAGAGATAGCTGCATATGCTTATCAGATATTTAAGGAAAACTATAACTGGAGCAAGCCAATCCGTAGTGTTGGTGTCAGAGGTGCAGATCTGGTAACAGATAATTATTGGGAGCAGATAGATTTGTTCTCAAGTGTGGAGAAACGGGAAAAGCAGATGAAGATGGATAATGCTGTGGATGAGATTCGCAGAAGATTTGGATTTTACAGTATCCAGAGGGGACTCATGTACCGGGACAGGATTCTGTCGGCAGTCAATGCAAAAGAAGAACACACAGTACATCCACATGGGTACTTTTCAGGTTAGCAACGAGAAGTGCCAATAGAGTAAAGAAGAGGGAGGCGGAACATGAGCGAAGCAGCAAGAATTAATCTGGTAGACAGAGCACCATTGACGGAGAAGCAGCAGAATGTGTATGAAAGCATTATGCAATATCAGCGTGTGAATGGCTATGCTCCTACTATCAGGGAGATATGCAAGATGGTAGGGGTGGCATCGACTTCAAGTGTTTATGCACATCTGAAAATATTAGAAGAAAAAGGCTATATAGCAAGGAAGATGGATGCTTCCAGAGCAATAGCAATCTTGTAAGGAAGGTGATTACATTGAGCAATAAGGTATATGTTGATGTACTTGCAGAGTTTTCAAAGGACGGACTGCTCATTCCCAAAGAGATAACATGGGAAGATGGCAGAAAGTATGAGATTACACGAGTAAAAGACAAGCGTAGAGCAGCCAGTACAAGGGCTGGTGGCGTTGGAGAGCGTTATACCTGCGTGGTAGATGGAAAGGAAATATTCCTTTTCTATGAAGATAACAATATGTGGTTTATGGAAAGAGCCGGAGCCTGATGTGATTGTGTGCTTACAGCACAATTCATATCAGTTGGCTTTAGATCAGCAAAGCCGGGGAATGTGCAGACATTCATCGGAACTCTCGGCAAAAGGCTTGCAAAGGTGATTTCCCTTTCCTTTACGAGTACAGAATTGTAGATTGATGATTTTGTATGAATAAGGAGCGAACTGAATTGAACAAAGAAAATGTTATAGAAATTAGATGTAAAAAATGCAACAAGTTAATGATGGAATATTTTGTATGCGGTGATGATTCCGCTGTGGCACTTCAGAATATTGGAATTAAGTGTGACAGATGCAAGCGAGTGATGATACTCAAGAAGTATTCCGAGGGAATGATGAAGGAACATTCTGAGAATGGAACTTTCAGAATATAACGATTGAAAATTAAATTATAGCCCACCTGATAAGGGCACATCAAAAGATGGAAGCACCAGAGACGCAGGGGAAACGAACAGTATTTATGATACTGGTTTCCTCGTGCGTCTTTTTTAGTGCTGTAAAGGTAATCCGACTTGTTCGTTTCCAAGGGCGGCAAGGAGGATTTATGAGCAGTAAAGCACAGACAAGAGAAAAGGATTATGAGAGAGGATTACGAATTGCTGACAGTAGAAAGGCGATAGGATTATCACAGGATGAGTTAGCTCATAGAGTAGGTATAGGCAGACAGGCAATATCTGCGATTGAAAATGGTGGAGATTTTAAGACACAGACATTAGATAATCTGGCAATCGTACTTGGTGTATCTGTTGATTTCATAATGTATGGAAAGAATGAAGAAAATTCAGAACTGTTATCTGAGGCAATGGATGTTCTTTCAGATATGGATGAATTGCAGATAAGACAGTGCCTTGCAATGATGAAAGCGATGAAAAGCGTGTCAGTTGGAAAGTGATTGTCGTGTTTACACGACATAATTGTCGCCTGTACACGGTCGGCAATAAAGCAGTAAGAGACTAGAATGAACATGTGCTTGAGATACAGCACACCACGAGAGTGGAGGCGCCAAAACTCTCCAATACGAAATCGTAAAGGAGACAACAAAATGAATAAAAGAGATTTTAACGTAGTAGGAAACGAAGGTACAGATAATCAGGAGCTTGCAAAGGGTATTGCATTTGTAAAGTCACGCAGAGCAGAACTTAATGTAGTTCAAATGGTTGAAAGTATGCGTGATCAGGCAATGCCTAATGGAGTAATAATCAATGATGCGTATTGTGATCGTTCAATGACAAGGGACTATGACAGAGAAGGTCTGAATGCTTTCTTTTCAACACTTAAAGAGGAAGACTTTGAGGTTGTAGTAGTCAGAAGCCTGAATGAGATCACAGATGACATTTATGATCTGGAAGAATTTGTGAATACCATTACTGATATGGGCATATGGCTCTATTCTCTTGAAGTCGGTCCGGTGCCAATTACTGTATCTCATGCAGAGGACTTCGGATGCTAAAGGAGTTCTCTAGTAGAGAAGCAGCAGGAAATCTTTCGGGTCGGGACAAACAAGTCCCGGCTGTGAAGGATTGCAGATTTACACAGACTGCATTTGGTACAGTAGTACATGATTCGAGTGGGAAGTGGCTTGGTCAGTATGAGACAGAAGATGCGGCGGTAGAGATGCTTAGAGAAATGGCACGGGACAATGGAGGGTACGACGATGAAATATGAAGGATATAAAATTGGTCCGGTGATTCGTGATATCCGTAAGGACAAAGGACTTCTCATTGAAGAGGTTGCCGCTAAAACCGGAATAAGTGTTTCGACGCTTGGACAGGTGGAGCAAGGAGGAAGAAACTTGAGCATGAAAAATTTGTATATGCTTATGGAAGTTTATGAAACAGACGCAAATAGCTTACTTGCAATAGACTGTACACCGGATTCATTAGATTCGAGGCTAAAGCGGTTACCTGCAGATAAGCAGGATTATTTGGAAAAGACATTTGATTTTATGATAGAGCAGGCTTTGAAGTCAGCATAGGAGGCAGAGAATGAGAAGAAAGATTAAAAAGATGGATTGCATAGAATATCTTTCAGTGCAGGCTCCATTGGAAAAAGTAAATATGCTTGAAGACAAGCAGAGCAAATATATACATGAATTTGTAAAGAGAAAAGAATATTCAATCGTGGGAAAGATAAGACGCAATGGCTTTTCGCAGAGAGATGTTGATCGCCAGTGGAATCAGATTGTGAATATGATCCGCAAAAAGCAAATCAGTGGAGTAGTTGTTGCGAATATGGCAGCTATATCCAGCAGTGTTGCGGATGCTTATTTTAAGGTAGGACTGGTTATTGAAGCAGGCGGCATTGTGGTGACTGTAGATGAGGGCAGATTGGATATGCACATCAAGAAGGGAGCATAGATATGAGCAGACGAACAGAAAAAAGAAGATATGGTAAGTATAATAAATTTGATGTCGTGTATGCAGATTTTGGAAAAAATCCACATGGCATCCAGGGAGGAATCAGACCAGGAATAATTATTTCATGTGATGCCAGTAATCATGATGGTGCACCACAGGTGTCAGTAGTCCCTTTGAGCAGTAAGTTAAAGGATATTCCGGTACATGTGATTTTAAATCCGAAGGATGTGAGTGGATTTGGATTAAGTAAGATATCTGATTTTATGCCTGAAGATGCACAGACAATTTCAAAAGGCTGCATTAGAGCAAAAAGTGGAACTATCATTGAGGATTCCGGCGTGAGAGAAGAAATAGACAGAGCATTGATACGACAGTTTGATCTGTTACCTGTAGCTCGCAAAATGGTAATGGAGGAGTTAGCAAATGGACAGCAGAACTAAAAAGACTAATAATAAAAGATTTGTCAGATATTCAGAAGGAGCAGAGATGTATTCAATGAGTGTGTCAAAGTTTATGCAGTTAGCGAAGGATGCAAAGGCATGTTATAAAGTGAATCAGCTGGTGTTGGTTAATCTGGATATTATTGATGAATATCTGGAGACTTTCCATATTGTAGATGACGAGTTTTATAAGTAATTATGAGAAATGACGCATTGATATAGAAGAAATACAAACAAGTATGGAGAAAAATGAGCCAAGAGAGAAAAAATGTATTGACTTTCGGTCAGACCAAAAGTATAATATGACTAAGATATGAAGGAGGCATACAGATGGCTAGAACTGGAAGACCAAAAGCAGATAAACCTTTTGATCATAAGGTAACTGTTAAATTCAAAGAAGAGGAATACCAGATAATGGTTGAGTATGCTGAGACTCATAATCTATCCATTTCGCAATTGATTAGAATGGGTGTTGAATTACAAATGAAGCAGCAGGCTAATCAGTAGAACAGGCTCTTTTCTCCGGAAAGGAGAGAATAATGGCTTGTAGAAAAGATGGTAAAGGCAGAGTATTAAGAAAGGGTGAGGGTTACAGAAAAGGCGACGGAAGATACTCATATGTATATATTGATCCATTAGGCAAGAAAAGAACCATTTATGCAAAGTCTTTGGTGAGGCTTCGAGAAAGAGAAGAACAGTTACAAAAAGACCAGTTGGATGGACTTGATATCTATGTCGCAGGAAAAGCTGATGTAAACTTTTTGTTTGACAGGTACATATCAACTAAAACAGAATTGCGTAGCACTACTTACAGTAATTATTTGTATACATGGAATCATTTTATTCGTGATACATTTGGCAAGAAGAAAGTAAGAGATGTGAAATACTCAGACGTGTTATTCTTTTATACAGACTTGATTAATAATCAGGGATTACAGATTAATACGCTTGAGACAATTAACACAGTACTAAGACCTACATTTCAACTTGCTGTCAGAGATGATATCATAAGGAAGAATCCGGTAGACGGAGCATACTGTGAAGTAAAAAAGCGTAATGGTGGTGCCAGAAAAACAAGGCGAGCGTTGACTGTGGATCAGCAGAGAAAATTCATGGAGTATGTAGCAAAGAATCCGTTCTTTTATCACTGGTATCCATTCTTTGTATTTTTGTTAGGAACTGGATGCAGAATAGGAGAAGCAATTGGGATACGCTGGGATGATATTGATTTGGAAAATCGAATCATTGATATCAATCATAGCTTGACCTATTACCAGAGAGCGGATGATTCATATAAATGTGAGTTTAGAGTATCTTTGCCAAAGACAGAAGCTGGTAATCGTAGAATACCTATGATGCAGCAGGTATATGATGTGCTTCAGGAAGAATATGAGAGACAGAAGCAGGAAGGCTTTTGCGTTGAGAATGTGGATGGAATGACCAATTTTGTATTTACAAACCGATTTGGGATGCCACATAACCCAGCAGCAGTAAACCGGGCAATCAAGAGAATTGTGGATACACATAATTCAGAAGAAGAGGTGGCTGCTAAAAAGGAGAAGAGAGAACCTGTTATGATTCCAAGATTCTCCTGCCATATCTTCAGACACACGTTTGCATCAAGATTTTGCGAGAATGAAACCAACATCAAAGTAATTCAAGAGGTAATGGGACATGCTGATGTATCGACTACCATGAACATATATGCAGAAGCAAACCCAGATGTTACCAAATCAGTAATTGAGAAATTATCAAAAAATATGGATATTTTTTAGAAAAGAGTCCTGCGATTGAACTCTTTGAAGATTGAAAATATACCTATTCATACTGGGATAAATATGCTATACTCATCTAGTATTGAAGTGTTTGACACGGCAGTACATGTCTTAAAATAAAAAGACGTATTTTAAGGCGAATGACATCTTTTAGACGCACAAAAGTCAAAAAAACGTCCAAGAGTGACCAAGTATATAGAATCCGGGAAAGCCTATTTTCCAAGGGTTTGCAAGGATATACAAGAGTTAGCTTAGCAATCAAAAAAATTCCCAACAATGAAGAGCTTAGACAGCCCTGTTAAGGAAAATAAGGCAGCTAAGAGTGATGAAGC
>NZ_QUGP01000017.1:0-10511 GCF_003479125.1 Eubacterium sp. AF19-12LB
CATCATGCGATGCTGTGCGCTTATGCGGTATTAGCAGTCGTTTCCAACTGTTGTCCCCCAGTACAGGGCAGGTTACCCACGCGTTACTCACCCGTCCGCCACTAAGTCACCAAAGTCTTCCGCCCGAAGGCTTCTGTCTAAGGTGCTTCGTTCGACTTGCATGTGTTAAGCACGCCGCCAGCGTTCATCCTGAGCCAGGATCAAACTCTCGTTTAAAGTTTTTAATCCATTTCAGAATGACGTTAGCCATTCTTCCATCAATTACTGTTGTTTTGGAATTCATCATTTCTGATGACGTTCACTGAAAATCTTTTATTCATTTTCAGGGATGGTTGCTGTTCAATTATCAATGTTCTTGTTTTATTACTATCATAAGTGACAGTTTCTTAATTCTATCATTAATAATCATCACTTGTCAAGTATTTTTTTATTTTTATTTGCCCGCCTTTTAGCGGGCGAAAATTATATTAACACTTTTATTAAGTAATGTCAACACATTTTTTAATAAATCTAAATAAAATTTTGAACGTATATTTCGGTATTTACATTTTCCAAGTTATTATACGCAATGTACAAATCCTATTTATTTTACTCTATTTACCATTTTATCTATATTATGTTTATAACTGATTTAAACATAGGTTAATATAGTTAATACATTTAATTTCAATATAGGTAAATATATAATATAGATAGATTGGCATTAAACTTTATTAAATATAGCAATTAATAATTTGCAAAAAAAAAGAATCATTAACAGATTCTTTTTTACCGGAGAAGGAGGGATTTGAACCCTCGCGCCGCGTAAACGGCCTATACCCTTAGCAGGGGCACCTCTTCAGCCACTTGAGTACTTCTCCTTGCCTGATTCATATCAGTTATTTAATTTGCACAATTTAGCAGTGCAAAATTTATTATAGTATAGCATCTTTTATTTGTCAAATACTTTCTAGAATTTTACTTTTTCTTCTTTCTTTATTTTTTCTATTATTCTTGTTCTAACCATATCAGCTACCTGAGTTGTATTCATATCTTTGTATTCTTCATATTTTATTGGCTTTAAGTAATGAATTTGAACACATACTTCACTTGTTCCAGGAGTATCAAATGGTTTAAACGAATCTATTAATGCTACAGGTACTATTGGAGCTTTTGCTTTCATTGCACTTTTAAAAGTTCCTCCTTTAAACGGTCCCGGATTGTTTCCATCTTTACTTCTTGTTCCCTCTGGGAATATAACAAAATTTTTACCTTTAGAAACCTCATCTTTCATCTCATTTATTATTCCAATTGCCTGTCTTACATCATCTCTGTCAATTAATTTGCCATCTAATGCTTTTCTAACCTGTTTTAACAATATTACATTTTCTAAATTACTTCTCATTACAACTGACACTGGATTGTCATGTGTTTCTACTATTAATAAGAAGTCAAATAATCCTTGATGGTTTGGAAATAATATATAGCCATTTTCTTTAGGTATATTTTCAGTTCCTGTACATCTTATTTTTACATGACCAAATTTGTTTACATTTTTGATTACATTTCTTACTTTATTATATCTTTCTTCAAATGTGTATTTTTTACTATTTTCTGCTGATACTATGTCATGCATCATTGAAGGTATATAATAAAATCTTCTCATAACCATATATGCAATTCTATTTATCTTCACTACAATACTCCTTTATTGCTATTTCATATAAATTATTTCCTTCACAGTCAATTACAACTATAACCGGCAAATTTTCTACTTCAAGTTTTCTTATAGATTCTGTGCCTAAATCATCATATGCTATAACTTCACTTTTCTTTATGCATTTTGATAAAAGAGCTCCTGCACCACCTATTGCTGCAAAATATACTGCTTTATTTCTTACAATTGCTTCTTTTACTTCTTCTGTTCGTTTACCTTTACCAATCATTCCAATTAAACCTTTGTCTAAAAGTTTTGGTGCATATTTATCCATTCTGCTTGCTGTAGTTGGTCCTGCTGATCCAATTGGTCGTCCTTCTCTTGCTGGAGATGGTCCCATATAATAAATAACATTATTTTCTACATCAAACGGAAGTTTTTCTCCCTTTTTTAATGCTTCATCCATTCTTTTATGTGCTGCATCTCTGGCTGTATATATAGTTCCTGTAATATAAACATAATCTCCTGCTTTTAATTCCTGTGATATTTTTTTATCAAATGGGGCTGTTATTTTTCTATCCATGTTTTTCTCCTAATACAATAAATTTATTTTAGTAATAAATAAGTGCTACAATGGCGTAAATAAAGATAAACTAGACCGTGATGTGTAACAATTATCTTTTTATTTAGTCTTTTAATTTTAGATTGTTCTTGTTACGTGTCTGTTTACATGACAACATATATTTATAGCTACAGGTAATCCTGCTATATGGGTTGGGTATGTCTCCACATTTACTGCTAATGCTGTCTGTGTTCCTCCCAAACCTCCAGGTCCAATTCCCATTTTATTTATTTTGTCTAATAATTCATTTTCTAATTTGCTTACATATTCTATATCTGAACTACTATCTGCTTCTCTTGCCAATGCCTTTTTTGCAAGATATGCACATTTTTCGAATGTACCACCTATACCTACACCAACTACCATAGGTGGGCATGCATTTGGTCCTGCATCCCTTACTGCAGTTAACACTGCATTCTTTACTCCTTCTATTCCATCAGCTGGTTTAAGCATAAATACTCTGCTCATATTTTCGCTTCCAAATCCTTTTGGTGCAACTGTTATTGTTATATTTTCTCCCGGAACGATTTCATAATGAATTACAGCCGGTGTATTATCTTTTGTATTTTTTCTTATTATTGGGTCATTAACAACTGATTTTCTTAGATACCCTTCTACATAGCCCTGACGAACGCCTTCATTTATTGCATCTTCTATATTTGCTCCTGTTATATGTACATCTTGTCCAATTTTAACAAATACGACTGCCATCCCTGTGTCCTGACAAATTGGTATCATATCTTCTCTTGCTATTTTTAAATTTTCATCTAACTGCTCTAATATTTGTTTTCCTAATGGTGATTTTTCATTATTACGGGCATTGTCAAATACCTTTTTCATATCATCTGATAGGTAATGATTTGCTTCTATACACATTTCCTTAATATTTTTTGTCAGTAACTGAGCATCTATTTCTCTCATTTATTAATAACCTCCCTGTTTATTTTAAAACTTATTAATAATTTATGTGTTTTATCAATCTTTACTGTGTTAATTTGTATTAGTATTTTTAGTTATTGTTAATACAGGTGAGAGAAACTAGGTTTTTCTCACCTGTCAATCACACTGTTCTTTATTATTCCTGTGTTTCTTCATCTATGCCTTCAGATTCTATTTCATCGCTTTCATTATCTTCCTGCAATTCTTCTAATCTTCTTGCTTCTTCATCTGCTAAAGTAACACTTTCTTTTACTTTTGTTATACTTGCAACAATTATATCTTCTTTTTCACCTGTGTTCATTAATTTAACACCTGATGTAACTCTTCCAAGTACTGAAATGTCATCAACTTTTATTCTTATTATAATTCCCTGATTTGTAATAAGCATAATTTCATTTCCATCATTGACTGCTTTTACGCCCACTACTTCTCCTGTCTTATCAGTAATGTTATAACATTTTACACCTTTTCCACCACGGTTCTGTAGTTTAAAGTCTGTAAATCTGTTTCTCTTACCATATCCATTTGCTGAAACGAAAGTTATATATTCGCCCTGTGTTTCAAGCTGCATTGCTACAACTTCATCTCCATTTCTAAGTGTAATACCTTTTACACCCATTGCTGATCTTCCTGTTTCTCTTATATCCTTTTCAGCAAATTTTATTGCCTGACCTTTCTTTGTTAACATTAATACATTTTGTTCACAATCAGATACTTTTACTTCAATTAATTCATCATCGTCTCTAAGTGTTATTGCCTGAATACCTGTTTTTCTTATATTCATATATGCACTTAACGGTGTCTTCTTAATTGTTCCCTTCTTTGTTGCCATAATGAGATTTCTATCTTCATCAAAATCATCAAAATGAACCATTGTTGTTACTTTTTCACCTGGCTGAAGCTGTAGTAAATTAATTATTGCCATTCCTCTTGCTGTTCTACTTGCTTCCGGAATTTCATAACATTTTAATTTGTATACTCGTCCTGTATTTGTAAAGAACATAATATAATGGTGAGTATTTGTCATAAATAAATTCTTTATAAAGTCATTATCTATGGTATTCATACCCTTTATTCCTTTTCCGCCACGGTTTTGTGCTTTGAAGTTATCCGTTGTCATACGTTTGATGTATCCTAAATTTGTTATGGTTACAACAGTATCACGTCTTGGAATTAAGTCTTCATCTGACAAATCTTCTAAGTCTATTCCAATTGTTGTTCTTCTTTCATCAGCATATTTTTCTTTTATTACTAAGATTTCATCCTTGATTACTCCTAATAATTTATTTTCGTCTTCAAGAATTCCTTTGTAGAATGCAATTTTTGCCATTAAATCATCATATTCAGCCTGTAAATCTTCTCTTGCTAAACCTGTTAACTGACGAAGTCTCATATCTACAATTGCCTGTGACTGTGCTTCAGACAATGTAAATCTTTCCATTAATGCTTTCTTTGCTTCTGCTGTATTTCTTGAAGCTCTTATTATTTTAATTACTTCATCAATATTATCTAATGCAATGAATAAACCTTTAATTATGTGAGCTCTTTCTTCAGCTTTATTAAGTTCATAACGTGTTCTTCTTGTAACTACATCTTTCTGATGATCTAAGTAGCATGTTAATACCTCTAATAAATTTAAGACTTTTGGTTCGCCATTTACTAAAGCAAGCATGATAACACCAAATGTATCCTGCATTTGTGTATGTTTATATAACTGATTTAATATTACATTTGCATTAGCATCTCTCTTAACTTCGATTACTACTCTTGTACCATCCTGGTCAGATTCATCTCTTAAGTCAGAAATTCCTTCTATTCTTTTTTCTTTATGTAATTCAGCTATTTTTTCTACTAATTTTGCTTTGTTTACCATATATGGAAGCTCAGTAACTATAATTCTGCTTTTTCCATTATCCAAAGTCTCAATTTCTGTAGTTGCTCTTACCTTTATTTTTCCTCTACCTGTACGATATGCTTCACTTATTCCTTTAGTTCCAAGTATATTTGCTCCAGTTGGGAAATCAGGTCCTTTTATAATTTCCATGATTTCATCCAAATCTGTTGCTCTATTTTCTTCTACCTGATTGTCAATTATTTTTACAATTGCATCAATCGATTCACCAAGATTGTGTGGTGGTATATTTGTAGCCATACCTACTGCAATACCGCTTGTACCATTTACTAATAAGTTAGGATATCTTGATGGTAAAACTGTAGGTTCTTTTTCTGTTTCATCAAAGTTTGGTACAAATTCTACTGTGTCTTTGTTAATATCTGCTATCATTTCTGTAGATATTTTGCTTAAACGTGCTTCTGTATAACGCATTGCAGCTGCGCCATCACCATCTTCTGAGCCAAAGTTTCCATGTCCATCAACTAATGGATATCTTGTATTCCATTCCTGGGCCATGTTTACTAAAGCTCCATAAATTGAGCTATCGCCGTGTGGATGGAATTTACCCATTGTATCACCAACAATACGGGCACATTTTCTATGTGGCTTATCAGGTCCATTATTTAATTCAACCATTGAATAAAGAACTCTTCTTTGTACCGGCTTAAGTCCATCTCTTACATCCGGTAATGCTCTTGCTGCAATTACGCTCATGGCATAATCAATATAAGAGGTCTCCATTGTACTTTTTAAATCTACTTCATGTATTCTGTCAAATATCTTGTCATCCATTATTTATAGCATCCTCCTATACATCTAAGTTCTGAACAAATTTTGCATTTGCTTCTATGAACTCTCTTCTTGGTTCTACTTCATCACCCATAAGAGTTGTAAATGTCTTATCTATTTCAGTTATTGTTTCATCGTCAATTTTAACCTGTTTCAATATTCTTGTGTTAGGATCCATTGTTGTTTCCCATAACTGGCTCGCATCCATTTCACCAAGACCTTTATAACGCTGAATTTTATTCTGATTATCACGACCTATTTCTGTAAGTATTTTATTTAACTCATCATCATTATAGGCATAATAATTTTTTTTGTTTCTTGTTACCTGATAAAGTGGTGGCATTGCTAAATATACATGTCCATCTTTTATTAACTCAGGCATAAATCTATAGAAAAATGTAAGCATAAGTGTATCAATATGAGCTCCGTCAACATCGGCATCAGTCATGATAATAATTTTATCATATCTCAATTTTGATATATCAAAATCATCCTGAATTCCTGTTCCAAACGCTGTTATCATTGCTCTTATTTCTGCATTTGCCATAATTTTATCTATTCTGGCTTTTTCTACATTTAAAATCTTTCCTCTTAAAGGAAGAATAGCCTGTGTTGCTCTTGTTCTTGCTTTTTTAGCTGAACCACCGGCGGAATCTCCTTCGACTATGAAAATTTCACATTTCTTTGGATCTTTATCTGAACAATCAGCTAATTTTCCCGGTAAAGCAGCTACATCTAAAGCTGTTTTTCTTCTTGTAGCTTCTCTTGCATTTCTTGCTGCAAATCTTGCTCTTTGTGCTAAAACAGCCTTTTCGCATATAATCTTTCCTACATTTGGATTCTGTTCAAGGAAATATGTTAACTGTTCACTCATAACATTTTCCACAGCAGCACGTGCTTCACTATTTCCTAATTTTTGTTTTGTCTGTCCTTCAAACTGTGGATCCTCGATTTTAACACTAATTATAGCAGTAAGACCTTCTCTTATATCTTCACCTGAAAGATTTTCTTCATTATCTTTTAATACTTTTTTAGTTCTTGCATAACTATTAAAAGTTTTTGTAAGTGCTCTTTTAAAGCCTTCAACCTGTGTTCCACCTTCAGGAGTGTTAATGTTATTAACAAAACTTATTGTATTTTCGTTATATCCATCGTTATGCTGAAGAGCAACTTCAACATAAACATTATTTACTGCTCCTTCACAATATAAAATGTCATCATATAAAGCAGTCTTTCCTTCATTAAGATAACTTACAAATTCTTTTATACCACCTTCATAATGGAATATTTCTTCTTTTGGTTCTTCTTCTCTTACATCTCTTAAAATAATTTTTAAATTCTTAGTAAGGAAAGCTGTCTCTCTTAATCTTTCCTCTAACACCTTAAACTGATAAACAGTATCTTCAAAAATTGTATTATCCGGTAAGAATGTAACTTCTGTTCCTGTAAAATCAGAATCACATTCACCTATAACTTTTAATTCACTTACAACATGTCCATATTCATATTTCTGATAATGGATTTTTCCTTCTCTACATACTTTAACTTCTAACCACTGTGATAAGGCGTTAACTACAGATGCACCTACACCATGTAATCCACCGGATACTTTGTATCCTCCACCACCAAATTTTCCTCCGGCATGAAGTACTGTAAATACAACCTGTACTGCAGGCAAACCTGTTTTTTCATTAATTCCAACAGGAATTCCTCGTCCATTATCCTTTACTGTAATAGAATTATCTTTGTTAATCTGTACATCAATTTCACTACAATAACCTGCTAAAGCTTCATCAACAGCATTATCAACTATTTCATAAACTAAATGATGAAGACCTCTTGTTGATGTTGTTCCAATATACATACCAGGTCTTTTACGTACCGCTTCAAGTCCTTCAAGAATCTGTATTTGGTCTGCACCATATTCATTTTCTACATTTGTATTGTTACCCATTAGTAACTCCTTTCAGTTAAATAGTTTTTTCAAAAACTTTTCCTTCTTTTACTTTAAATATTTTGTTAATTTTAAATCTGTTTTCTATAAATTCATCTAAACCCGTACAAGTTATAATTGTCTGTACGTTTTCTAAACTATTTAATAACTCATTCTGCCTTTTTGAATCTAATTCCGATAATACATCGTCTAACAACAATACCGGTGTATCATGTATTATGCTTTTTACTATTTCAATTTCAGCCAGTTTTAAAGATAAAGCTGCAGTTCTTTGTTGTCCCTGACTTCCGTAAATTCTTACATTCATATCATCATAATAAAAACTTAAGTCATCCCTATGTGGTCCAACATTTGTAGTCTTATACTTTTTATCTTTTTCTCTTGTTAAAACAAGTTGATTATATAACTCTAATTCATCGCAGTTTTTATCATATTTAACTATTATATTTTCTTTGTTATCTGTAATTTTTTTGTGAATTGGATTTATTATTTCGTTTATTTTTTTTACAAATTCACTTCGACGTTTAATAACTTCACTTCCATATTTAGCAAGTTGTAAATCCCATACGTCCAAAGTTTCCTCTAAATCAGGCTTAAAATATAAATCCTTTAATAGTTTATTTCTTTGATTTAATATCTTATTGTAATTTAGCAAATTATAAACATATAATTTATCTAGTTGACATAACTCCAAATCTATAAACCTTCTTCTCTCGGATGGACCATTTTTAATAATATTTAAATCCTCCGGTGAAAAGAATACAACATTAAATATCCCAAATAATTCACTTGCTTTTTTTATAGGAATTCCATTTATAGCAATTCCTTTAGACTTATTTTTTTTCAAATGAATATCAATTCGATATTCTTTATTCTTTTTGTTAATATATATTTTTATATGTGCATCATCACATCCAAATTTTATAACTTCTTTATCTTTCCCACCTCTGTGAGATTTCGTTGTGCTACATATATATATAGCTTCAAGAATATTTGTTTTTCCCTGTGCGTTGTCACCATATAAAATATTAGTTTTAGAATCAACGTTTAAATCTAATGTTTCATAGTTTCTATAATTACAAAGATTTAATTTTTCAATAACCATTATTCTACTTCTACAATTGTACCATCAAATTCAAAAGTATCTCCAGGTACAAGTTTCTTTCCTCTTCTGGTATCAACTTCTCCATTTACCTTTACTTGTCCATCCTGAACAACAAACTTTGCATCAATACCTGAACTAACAAGTCCTGCTAATTTTAATGCCTGACCTAACTTAATATAATCATCTTTTATTTTTATTTTTTCCATTTTTTTCTATTCCTAAACTAATTATTTGCTACTGAAAAGTTAACAGGAAGAATTAAGTAAATATATTTTCCTTCATCATCTCTTATAAAACATGGTGATTTAGGGTTTACATAATATATATTTATCTGTTCTTCATCTATAACCTTTAATGTATCTATTAAGAATCTTGGATTAAAACCAATCATCATATCTTTTCCTTCTTTTTGAATGTAAATTTCTTCATCCATAGAACCAATGAAAGAATTAATCTTAAATTCCATTACTCCATCCTTAATTGTAATAATAATAGGTTTCTTATCGCCTTCTTTAATAAGAAGTGTTGCTCTATCAATACAATCAAGCATTTCTCTTTTATTAATTACAACCTTAGTTTCATAATCACTTGAAAGCATCTGATTTATCTTAAAATATTCGCCTTCAATTAATCTTGAAACAACAAGTGTATTATCAAATTCAAATAATATATGGTTTGTTGTGAAATAAATATTAACAATATCATCAACTCCACCATTTAAAATTTTGCTTATTTCATTTAAAGTTTTTCCAGGAACAACAACTTTAATATCTTCATATTCAGCATTTAATTCAATATTTCTTATAGCTATTCTATGACCATCCAATGCAACAACTTTTAAATTATTACCTGATATTTCAAAAAGTTCTCCTGTCATAAGTTTATTATTATTTTTGTCATCAATTGAGAATATTGTCTGTCTTATAACTTCTTTTAATGAAAACTGTGAAATACTAATACTTTTTTCCTTTTTTATTTCAGGTAAATAAGAAAAATCATCTCCATCTCTACCTATAATGTTAAATTTGGCATTTTCACATGTAATGTTTGCTTTATATTCATTATCAACATCAATAACTACATCATTATCAGGAAGTTTTCTTATAATTTCTGAAAATAATTTAGCTTCTATAGCTACACTACCCGGTTCAATAATTTCACCTTGGACAACCGTTTCAATGCCAAGTTCCATATCATTAGCAGTCATTTTAATTTTTCCCTCAGTAGCGTCAATAAGAAAACATTCTAATATAGACATAGTAGTTTTTGAGGATACGGCTTTCATAGTAATGTTAACTCCTGAAAGTAAATCATTTTTTTTGCAAATAAGTTTCATTGTAAAATCTCCTTTATGTGTAAGTGTTGAAAAATGTATAAATTTATATAAATAAATAAATAATAATTAGTAGTAGTAGTATATAGGGGATGTTAATAAGTTAAAAACTAGTTCTAAGCCCCATGTATAAAAGAAAAGGCTGCATTAATAACAAATGAATAATTTTAAAAACTATTAACATTTTGAGGATATTGTTAATAAAAAATGTTAATAGCTTAAAAATATAAAAGTAGGAT
>NZ_QUGP01000017.1:10521-20012 GCF_003479125.1 Eubacterium sp. AF19-12LB
ATGTTAATAGCTTAAAAATATAAAAGTAGGATATTAACAATATATTAATAACATTTTAATACTGAAAATATAGTTATTAACATCAAAATAGTAGTTATTAATACAAAAATGTTAATAACTTCACTTCGTATTAAGCTTTTTAATAATAACTTCCACCATATTTTTAGTATTTATGTCTCTTGCCATTTCTTCTTTTATCTGATTAACTCCATATATTACGGTAGATGGATTGTCTTTATGAAGAGCTAATCCAATTTTCTTATTTGTCTCATCGGTAAGCGTTTTACAAATGTACATGCATACCTGTCTGGCATATGCTATTTCTTTAGAACGCTTCTTAGAAGCTAAATCATTAGGTGAAATTCCAAAATGATCAGCAACTACTTCGATAATTTTTTTACATGTTATTGTGTTATCTTCTTCAGGTGAAATATAATCCTTAAGAACATCTTTAGCAAAATCTAAATCAATAGTCTGATTGCTGATTTTACTAAAAGCAATAATCTTAGTTAATGAGCCTTCAAGTTCACGAATATTGAAAATAACATTTGTTGAAATGTAATCTAATACGTCATTAGGTATATCTATACCTTCAACTTCAACTTTCTTTTTCAAAATTGCCATTCTTGTTTCATAATTAGGACTTTGGATATCTACTGTTAATCCAGATTCAAACCTGTTAACCAATCTGTCTTCAAGTCCTTCTAAGTCCTTAGGCTTTCTATCTGAACTAATAACAATGGCTTTTTTATGCATATACAAATACTGGAAAGTATGGAAAAATTCTTCCTGAGTACTTTCCTTTTTCTGAAGAAACTGTATATCATCAATAAGTAAAACATCTACATTTCGATATTTTGCTCTAAAATCAGACATTTCCTGTTGATTACCGCTTTTATTACGTAGTGTTTCAATAAGTTCATTAGTAAAAGATTCACTTGTAGTATATAAAACCTTAGCGTTAGGATTTTTATTTAATACAAAATGACCAATTGATTGCATAAGGTGGGTTTTACCAAGACCTACACCTCCATAGATAAATAAAGGATTGTAGATTCCACCTGGAGACTCAGCAACTGCAAGAGATGTGTCGTGGGCTAAAATATTGTTAGAGCCTACAACAAATGTATCAAAAGTATATTTACTATTTAAATTAGCTTCAGCAATTCTGCTTGTAAGTGAAGCTGATTCATTAATTGTAATATGTTCTTCGGTTTCACTTGGTTCATCTTTAATGTCAGATGGTAAAACAAACTGAAGTTCAAGTTCCATTTTCATAATTTCTTCAATAGTTACTTTTAATGGAATCTGGTATTTTTTCTTTATATATTGAAGACCAAGCATCTCAGTTTCACCCTGATAAACTAAAGTTACGACATTGTCTTCAAAAGATTTAACCTGCAATGGTTTTATCCATGTTTTGAAGGAAACATCAGAAATATCGTAATCCTGTTTAAACGTATTGAGAATCTCAGGCCATTTTTCAATCAATGTAGAATACATAAATAATTCTCCTATTTTTTATAAAATAAACTTCTAAAAGTAAAAAAATGCGCAAAATTACACACATAATTATAATAGCAAAAAACAAAAATGTTTTCAACTTATATATAATAAAGAAGAAACTAATAAACGTGTAAAAATTTTGATGTAAAATAGAGAAAAAAGATTTTGTGGAAAAATAACGAAAAATTTTTGTAATAAGTTTACATAAAATAAAAAATAGGTTTACAAATAATTCGACAAAAAATAACAATAATTTTATTAATAAAAAAAGTTATTAATGTTAATAACTTATAAAAGTGTGAATAAATGGGAGGTAAAAGGAAAAAATAATGTGAGTTATTAACTTTTTATTAATAAAATGTTGATAACTGGTGTTAATTACCCGCAAATGTTATGTAAAGTAAATCAAAAAAATAATAAAAATTAACAAAAAATAAAATGCTTGACGTAAAATTAACTTGCCATTATAATTGAAATGATGTTTTATTATAGTGCGTAAGGAGGTGTATCGGAATGCATAAGGGTAAAATGACATATCAGCCAAAAAAGAGACAGAGATCAAAAGTTCATGGTTTTAGATCAAGAATGAGCACAGCAGGCGGAAGAAAAGTTCTTGCAGCTAGAAGAGCAAAAGGAAGAAAAGTATTGTCAGCATAGGCCGCAGTTTTGTGGCCTTTTTCTTTTCTTATTTTAAAGAGGTATTGTAATGAATAGTTATGACTCGCTAAAAAAGAATAGAGATTTTCAAAATGTTTATAAAAATGGAAAATCAAAGGCAAATAAATATTTAGTTATGTATGTACTTGAAAACCAATTAGATAGTAACAGATTAGGAATATCAGTAAGTAAAAAAGTAGGAAATAGTGTAATAAGACATCATCTGACACGTCTAATAAGGGAAAGCTACAGACTAAATAAAGAAATGTTCAATAGTGGTTTGGACATTGTCGTAATTGCACGTGAAAGTGCAAAGGACAGAAAATATAAAGAAATTGAAAGTGCATTGTTGCATTTAGGAAAAATCAATGGAATTCTAAATGAAAAAAGCATGTAAATAAGCTTTTTTATCATTTTAGAATATGTTTGTAACTTGAAAATGAAAAAAACTTCTATATGGTACATTTATGGGAGGGTATATGAAGATGATAAAGAAATTATCTAAAGGTATAAATTTTATTCTTATAGGATGTATAAAATTTTATAGAAAATTTATTTCACCTATGAAAATTACGCCTTGTTGCAGATTTATACCATCATGCTCTCAGTATGCCATAGAAGCTTTACAGAAATATGGACCTTTAAAAGGATCGTTTTTAGCCATAAAGAGAATTTTAAGGTGTAACCATTTCTCTAAAGGGGGCTATGATCCTGTGCCTTAAGGAGGAATAATTGGAATTATTATTAGCTACACAGCAGAGTGGTATATTAATGCCATTTGCTTGGATATTAGGAAAAATACTTGAAGCAATTTACTTTATTTTTTCTTCTATAGGAATTGAAAGTATTGGATTATGTATTATTGTTTTTACAGTAGTAATTAGAATGTTAATGCTTCCAAGTACAATTAAGCAACAGAAATTTTCAAAATTGAATTCAGTAATGAATCCGGAAATTCAGGCAATTCAGAAAAAATATAAAAATAAAGTTGATCAGGCATCACAGCTTGCACAGCAGGAAGAAATTAAGGCTGTATATGATAAGTATGGTGTTTCACCTACAGGAAGTTGTTTACAGTTACTTATTCAGATGCCTATTATCTTAGCTTTATATAGAGTTATTATGAATATTCCGGCATATGTAAGTTCTGTTAAAGATTATTATTTGACAATATTACAAAATATGAATGGAAGTCAGATTAAAGAATTCTTTACTTATAAAGTAGATTCATTTTCTGATTTAACAACACAGCAGGTTAATAATTGTATTGATGTTATGTCAGGATACAACAGAGCAACATTAAAAGTTGATGGATTTAGTTTAAGTAAATTAGTTGATACTATTGATAGTTCAGTAGTTGATAAAGCTTATGATCATATTCATAATATTAACAATTTCTTTTGTTATAACTTAAGTGATTCACCATCACAGATGCTTAAAGCAGGATTACCTATTATTTTAGTATTGTTAATTCCTGTATTAGCTGGTTTAACTCAGTTCTTAAGTGTTACATTATCAATGAAATTAAATAGTGCAGCAACAAATACACAGGATAATCCAATGGCCGGTTCAATGAAAATGATGAATATTATGATGCCATTGATGTCAGTTTATATGTGTTATATGTTTGCATCAGGTATTGGTATTTATTGGGTAACAAGTTCAGCAGCTATGATGATTCAGCAGATATTTATTAATATGCATTTAAAGAAAATGGATGTTAACGAAATTATTGAAAAGAATAAAGAAAAAGCTGAGCAGAAAAGAATTGCTAGAAATGAGAAAAACGGTGTTTATAGAGAACAGGTATTAAAGGCTGCATCTACAAATACAAAGTCAGTTTCAAGCAAAGCAAATTCAACTAAATCTTTTGCAGAAAAAGAAAAGATAATTGAAGAAGCTAAAATGAAAAATATGAAGAAAAAGAACGGTAGCATTGGTTCTAGAGTAAATATGGTAAATGACTTTAATGAAAGAAACAAAAAATAGAGGTGAAAGTGTTGGATTTTAAGGAATATACAGGAAAGAATATCGATGATGCTTTAACTAATGCATGTGTTGATTTAGGAACAACAACTGATAAGTTAGAGTATGAAGTTATTAGCAAAGGCAGTAACGGAATCTTAGGAATAGGAAGTAAGCCTGCAGTCATTAAAGCTAGAAAAAATCAGTCAATTGAAGACATTGCAAGAGAATTTTTAGGAAAAGTTTTTGAAGCAATGGAATTAACTGTAAAAATTAATATGGATATCAACGAAGAAGATGGTGTTGTAAATATTGATTTAGTAGGAGATGATATGGGAATACTTATTGGAAAAAGAGGGCAGACTCTTGATTCATTACAGTATCTTGTAAGTCTCGTTATTAATAAAGAAAGCGAAAAATATTTAAGAGTAAAATTAGATACAGAAAACTACAGAGAACGTAGAAAAGCTACTCTTGAAAATCTTGCTAAAAACATTGCATTTAAGGTTAAGAGAATTAAGAAACCGGTATCTCTTGAGCCAATGAATCCATATGAAAGAAGAATTATTCATTCAGCATTACAGAATGATAAATATGTTACAACAAAGAGTGAAGGTGAAGAACCATACAGACATGTTGTTGTAATCTTAAAAAGATAATAAAATATAACATAGGTAAACGTAGCAGTTATAACTGCTACGTTTTCTTTTTGAAAAATATGTGTTATACTAAATTATTATGGCTTATTATGTGGAGTTAATTTGCACATCTTGAGTAAAGAAAAATTAATGACAAAAAGTTGATTAATTTGAAAGGCTTGGTAATGAGATGAAAGTGGTTGATACAATAGCAGCAATTGCAACAGCATCAGGTAATTCCGGAATAGGAATAATAAGAGTAAGTGGTGATGAAGCAATTGAAATTGTAGATAAAATATTTAAATCAGTAAATAGTGATAAAAAATTAGTTAATGTAAAATCACATACAATTAACTATGGGCATATAGTTGATAATGATAAAGTAATTGATGAAGTAATGGTTTCAGTTATGAATGGACCACATTCATATACAGGAGAAGATGTAGTTGAAATTAATTGTCATGGTGGAATGATAGTTATTAGAAAGATATTGGAAATTGTATTAAAAAATGGTGCAAGAACAGCTGAGCCGGGTGAATTTACAAAAAGAGCTTTCTTAAACGGAAGAATGGATTTGTCTCAGGCAGAGGCAGTCATGGATGTAATAAATGCAAAAAATGAATTTGCTTTATCAAGTTCAATAGAGCAGTTAAATGGAAGAGTTTCTGAAAAAATCAAAAGCTTAAGAAAAAAAATTATTTATAATATAGCTTTTATAGAATCAGCACTTGATGACCCTGAGCATATAAGCATTGATGGATATTCAGATAAATTAAGTAAGATTCTTGAAGAGGTTAATGGTGAACTTTCAAGATTAATTAACAATTTTGATAATGGAAGAATTGTTAAAGAAGGAGTTAAGACTGTAATTTTAGGCAAGCCAAATGCAGGAAAATCTTCTTTATTGAACTTACTTCTTGGGGAAGAAAGAGCAATTGTTACTGATATAGAAGGAACTACAAGAGATACTCTAGAAGAAAGCATTAATTTAAATGGTGTCTTTCTTAATTTAATTGATACTGCGGGCATTAGAGATTCTGAAGATGTAGTTGAGCAAATCGGTGTAAATAAGGCAAAAGAACTTGCTGAAAAAAGTGATTTAGTTATATTTGTAGCAGATGCATCGAAAGAATTAGATGAAAATGATAAAGAAATTATTAATTTGATAAAAGATAAACAGGCAATTGTTTTACTTAATAAATCTGATTTAGGAACAATTATAAACGAAAAGAATGTTTCTGAATTTGACAATAAACCTGTAATTACATTTTCTGCAAAAACAGGAGATGGGTTGGATGAATTAGAAAATAAAATAAGAGATTTATTTTATGAAGGAAAAGTTAAATATAATGATGAATTGTATATAACAAATGCAAGACAAAAAGAATCACTTATTAATGCAAAGAATAGTATTGAAGAGGTTATAAAATCAGTAGAGAATGATATGCCTGAAGATTTTTATTCTATTGATTTAATGGATGCATACACATATTTAGGACAAATTATTGGTGAGAGCGTAGAAGATGACCTTGTAAATGAGATATTTAGTAAGTTTTGTATGGGAAAATAATAAAAGTTCTATTTGGAGAGGAAAATAAAATGGCACATGTAGAAGAAAAATATGATGTAGTAATTATAGGAGCGGGACATGCAGGATGCGAGGCGGCACTTGCGTCTGCAAGATTAGGAAATAATACTATTGTATTTACAGTAAGCGTAGATAGCATAGCTTTAATGCCATGTAACCCTAATATAGGTGGAACTTCTAAAGGACATTTAGTAAGAGAAATAGATGCTCTTGGTGGAGAAATGGGAAAAAATATAGATAAAACATTTATCCAATCTAAGATGTTAAATAAATCCAAAGGACCTGCAGTTCATTCATTAAGAGCGCAGGCTGATAAACAGGAATATACAAGAGAAATGAGAAAAACTCTTGAAAATACAGATAATTTAACAATAAGACAGGCTGAAGTTGCAGAAATTTTAGTTGAAGATGGAAAAATAACAGGAGTAAAAACAGCATCAGGTGCAGTTTATTATGCAAAAGCAGTTGTTTTGGCTACAGGAGTTTATTTAAAAGCAAAATGTATATACGGAGATATTTGCCAATATACAGGACCAAACGGTCTTATGGCTGCAAATTTATTAACTGATTCTTTAATTAAGAATGGCATAAAAATGCGTAGATTTAAAACAGGTACTCCGGCAAGAGTAGATAAACGTTCTATAGATTTTAGTAAAATGGAAGAACAGTTTGGTGATAAAAAGGTAGTTCCTTTTTCATTCGAAACAGACTTTGAAAGTGTACAAAAAGAACAGATTTCATGCTGGTTAACATATACAAATGAAGAAACTCATAAGATTATAAGGGATAATATTAACAGATCCCCATTATTTTCAGGAATGATTGAAGGTACGGGACCTAGATATTGCCCTTCAATAGAAGATAAAGTTGTAAAATTTGCAGATAAAAACAGACATCAGGTTTTTATAGAACCGGAAGGAATGTATACAAATGAAATGTACTTGGGTGGAATGTCATCATCATTACCTGAGGATGTTCAGTATGCTATGTACAAAACAGTTCCGGGACTTGAAAATGTTAAAATTGTACGTAATGCATATGCAATAGAATATGATTGTATAGAATATGGACAATTATTGCCAAGTCTTGAGTTTAAGAATATTTCAGGATTATTTAGTGCAGGTCAGTTTAATGGAAGTTCAGGATATGAAGAAGCTGCAGCACAAGGAATAATTGCCGGAATTAATGCTGCAAGAAAAGTTCAGGGAAAAGAAATGCTGGTTCTTGATAGATCACAAGCATATATTGGAGTATTAATTGATGATTTAGTTACAAAGGAAAGTCACGAACCTTATAGAATGATGACTTCAAGAGCAGAATACAGATTATTATTAAGACAGGATAATGCCGATCTTAGATTATCAAAGATTGGATATGAAATTGGATTGATTTCAAAAGAAAGATATGATTATGTTTGCTATAAAGAGAAAGTAATTAAAGAAGAAATAGAGAGATTAAATAAATATGCGATAGGTGCTAACAAAAAAGTTCAGGAATTTTTAGTATCTGTTGGCAGTACTCCACTTAAGACAGGAACAACATTAGCTGAATTAATAAGAAGACCTGAATTGGATTATCAAAAAATAAGTCATTTTGACGATGAAAAGAAAGACTTACCTGAAGATATTGTTGAACAAATAAATATAAATATTAAATATGATGGTTATATTTCAAGACAGATGAAGCAGGTTGCTCAATTTAAAAAGTTGGAAAATAAAAAAATACCTGAAAATTTTGATTATACATTGGTATCAAGCTTAAGAAAAGAAGCAGTTCAGAAACTTACATTGTATAAACCTATAAACATAGGACAGGCGTCTAGAATATCAGGTGTTTCACCAGCTGATATTTCAGTTCTTCTTATATATATGGAACAGCATAAAAAAATAAATAAAAAGTAGGTATATATGGATAAAATTGAATTTATAAGAAATCATATTGAAAAATTAGATATAAATATTAGTGAAGAACAATGTTGTCAATTTCTTAAATATTATGAAATGTTGGTTGAAAAAAATAAGGTAATGAATTTAACAGGTATTACAGAGTTTGAAGAGGTTGTTGAAAAGCATTTTGTTGATAGTTTATCTTTAGTTAAAAGTATTAAATTAAATGGAGATGAAAGTCTGATTGATGTTGGAACCGGTGCAGGATTTCCCGGAATACCTATTAAAATTATGTTTCCAAATTTGAAAATTACTCTAATGGACTCTTTAAATAAAAGACTTCTCTTTTTGAATGAAGTAATAAATAAACTTGGATTGGATAAAATTGAATTGGTTCATGGTAGAGCTGAAGATTTAGGAAAAAATTCTAATTACAGAGAAAAATATGATTTATGTGTATCAAGAGCAGTAGCTAATATATCAACACTTTCAGAATATTGTATTCCATTCATTAAATTAAATGGCTACTTTATTTGTTACAAAGCTGATGGATGCATGAATGAAATTAATATTGGAAAAAATGCAATTAAAGTATTAGGTGGAGAAATAGAGGAAATTGTTGATTTTAATTTACCTGATACAGATATAAAGAGAAAAATTATTAATATCAAGAAAATAAAAAACACACCTAAAAAATATCCTAGAAAACCAGGGTTACCTTCAAAAGAACCTATAATATAAGTTTATGTATATTGGTTAAATGTATCTATGTAATTACAAATACAGATATAGGCTAATTATTTAGTTGTTAGGAGTAAAATATGAAAAAAACTAAAGAATATTTAGAAAACAGAATTAAAAAGCTGACAGATGAGAGAAAAAAATGCGTTTCTAAATATAATAGTAATAGGCAGAAAATAATAGAGACAAATATTATTATAGAGAGAATGAAAAGTATATCAGATGAAGCTTTAGAAATATTTTCACCTAAATTTAGAGAAACAAATACATTTAATCAGCATGAAATAAAGGAATTAGGAACCAAGATTGTTACTATAGCACAAATTAACAATGAATTAGCTGAAAATATAAAAAAAATAGATAAAGAAATATCAGAAATAAATGTTTGTTTAAAAGAAATAAGTAAGTAGTTAAAAGAAGGAATGTTTCACGTGAAACATTCCTCTTTTTATTGAAAACTAGATAAATTAACTTAAATAATCAATTAATTATAAATTGAAAATAATTAAA
>NZ_QUGP01000018.1:0-16944 GCF_003479125.1 Eubacterium sp. AF19-12LB
GAAAACTTTACAGCTGGAATAATGAAGAAGACAAGTTAATCAATAACTAAGATTGATTTAGAATGTCGGACTGAATTGAGATTATATAATTACATAGAATTTGCTCGGGGCAGACAGCTGTCCCCTGACAGAGTCGCAATGACTCCATGATATATGTAACTGAGCGATGATTGTAAATTTTAAAATTTACGGTTGTCGCTCTTTTGTTATGCACAATGAGCCAAGTTTTTTCAGTTTTTTGCTGGCAAAAAAAACTGAAAAAATTTGGCGAATGTATAATCACTGAGAAGAAGCGAAGCGGATTCGAAGTGTTATACAAGGCGAAGCCGTGTGCATAACAAAAATACAAAAATCAAGCGGTATAGTTTCAGTTTTTTGCTGGCAAAAAAAACTGAAAAAATTTGGCGAATGTATAATCACTGAGAAGAAGCGAAGCGGATTCGAAGTGTTATACAAGGCGAAGCCGTGTGCATAACAAAAATACAAAAATCAAGCGGTATAGTTTCAGTTTTTTGCATGATTTTGTAATGATTAATTGCACAAAAAATGCGAAATTGTGATATAATTTATATATCAAATGAACGAGGAGGACGTGGCTTATGAAAAAGAATATTATTACAATTAGTAGAGAATTTGGTAGCGGCGGAAGAACAGTTGGAAGAAAACTTGCAGAGAGACTTAATATTCCTTTTTATGATGGGGAAATAATTGAAAAAGTACATGAAGAAACAGGATTTTCTCAGGATTTTATTAAGGAGCAGGGTGAACACTCACCAACTAAAAGTATTTTCTCATATGCATTTGTAGGAAGAGATGTGAACGGAATATCTATAAATGATTATGTATGGAATGCACAGAGAAAGATAATTTTGGACTTGGCAGAAAAAGGACCTTGTGTTATTGTCGGAAGATGTGCTGACTTTATTTTGAGGGACAGAGATGATTGCTTCAACGTATTTATTCATGCAGATGAAAAATTTAAAGCAGAACGTATTGTTAAGGAATATGGTGAGACAGATAAATCACCTGAGAAACGTTTAAGAGAAAAAGATAAAAAGCGTAAAATAAATTACAAATATTACACAGACCAGGATTGGGGCGTATGTGATAATTACGACATTTCTTTAAATACAGGAACACTCGGAATTGATAAGTGCGTAGATATTATCGAAGAACTTGTAAAATAATACTAAAAACTATTGACATTTGGCTCTAGTTAGTATAAACTAACTTACAGTTAGGTAGAACTAACAAGCCATTATGTATAATTAGAACTGAGAAAGGCTTAATTTTCCCGATTAAGCCTTTTTCGTTAGTATTATTTAAAGGAAGTGATTAGAATGCCGTTTATAGTAGAAAATATCGGAACAATTGTTGTAGCTATTATTTTAATAGCAATAGTAGCTCTTATAGTATGGTCGATGAGAAAAGACAAGAAAAATGGTAAAACCTGTAGCGGATGCAGTGGTTGTAGCGGATGTAGCGGTTGTAGCCATGGTGGACAGTAAAAAATATATTTCCTTATAAGAATAAAAAAACTCTCTTTTAAAAGCGAATAGGCGAAAATTAATCCTATGCTTAAAGGAGAGTTTTTGTTGTGTACTGTAATATTATAAGAACTTGTTTATGAAACTGATTTCCCAATCAGTTCTAAAAGGTATGGAATTTCTGCTTCAAAATTAACTCCGTATGTTACAGCATTTTTATCGTTATAAGTGTTTTCAATACATTTACAGGTGTAATCGGCGGCAATTTTTAATGAGTCTTCAATAGAAAAATCATTCATCAATGCACCGGTAACTGTGCTAGCAAAAACATCTCCGGTCCCATGGGATTTAATCGCAATTTCCTTGGTAGAATAACTGAAAAAAGTTTGACTTTCAGTATTGTATCCAATATATCCGAAACGATTAGGTTCAATATGTACACCTGTTATAACTGCAATTTTCGGACCTAGATTAGCAAGTTTAAGTAACATAGCTTTAATTTCATCTACAGAGGCGTCTTCCCCGGGATATGGAGTGTTAGTAATAAATGCGGCTTCTGATATATTCGGAAGAATAATATCTGCATCAGAGCAAAGAGTAGTCATTTTTTTAGCAAATGCCATGTCAAAGCCTGTGTATAACTTCCCATTATCAGCCATTGCCGGGTCTACAATGATATAACCATGCGGATTATTAAATGTTTTAAAATAATCAGAAACAATGTCAATTTGTTCAAGCGTTCCGATATATCCTGTGTAAATGGCATCAAATTTAAAACCTTCTTTAACCCATACATCTTTAATCGAAGGCATATCTTCAGTCAAATCCCTAAATGTGAAATTTGAAAAATTAGTATGCGTGGATAAGACCGCAGTAGGAACAATGGCAGTTTCCACGCCCATAGCAGAAATTATGGGTAAGGCAACAGTCAGAGAGCATTTTCCAATGCAAGAGATATCCTGTATAGTCATAATTCTTTTCATAGAATATTTTCCTCCGTTTACAAAAGCAATTTTCTACATTATAATCCACTTATGGTATTATTGAAAAGACCTAAATTTGTATTATTTAAAACACCAGATAGGGGAAAAGATGCTGACATATAATTTAAATGAAAGAGGAACGCTCACATTGTACGAATATTTGTACAAATGTATAAAGGATGACATAGTATCGGGAAAAATAAAAACAGATGAGAAGCTACCTTCAAAAAGAAATATGGCAAAAAATCATGATATAAGCGTAATAACCGTAGAAAATGCCTATGCACAGCTTTTAGTAGAAGGGTATATTCGCGCAGTTGAGAAAAAAGGATATTTTGCAAATGAGATTACAAATCAGATATCTGAAAATCAGGAAGTAACAGAAAATGTTAGTGAATACAAAATTAATAAGCCCGAGAAAGTAAAGTGGATAGTTGATTTTAATTCAAATCATGTAAGGTATGACAGTTTTCCGTTTGCTACATGGTCAAAAATAATGAGGCAGAAACTTTTAGATGAGGAAAACTCATTTCTTATGACACCATCAAGGAATGGAATATGGGAATTAAGAAGTGCGATAGCAAAGCATTTACGTGAGTTCAGAGGACTGACTGTATTGGCGGATCAGATAATTGTTGGTGCCGGAACAGAATATTTGTATGGACTTATAGTTCAGCTTTTAGGAAGAGATTCAGTAATTGCCACTGAAAATCCCGGATATCGAAAGATAAGCATGGTATATGAAAGCAATGGTGTAAGAACTATACATTTGCCTATGGATAATCAGGGAATAAGTATAGATGAATTAGAAAAAAGCGATGCAAATATAGTTCATATTTCACCAAACCATCATTTCCCTACAGGAAAGGTAATGCCTGCGGCAAGAAGACATCAGCTTTTAGAGTGGGCAAATATGGGAGAAAGATATATTATAGAAGATGATTATGACAGTGAGTTTCGATTTTCAGGAAAACCAATACCTACAATGGCAAGTATAGATAAAAATCAAAAAGTAATTTATATGAATACTTTTTCAAAGACACTTGCACCATCAATTAGAATCGCATATATGGTGTTGCCATTTGAATTAATGGATAAATATACAAAAAAATTAGATTTTTATTCGAGTACGGTTTCAAGCTTTGAACAATATACTCTGGCAGAATTTATAAAAGGTGGTTACTATGAGAGACATATTAACCGAATGAGAAATTATTATAAAGACAGCAGAAATAAAATTATTACGGCAATAAGAAATTCTTCGATATATCCACAGATTTCCATTGAAGAAGAAAACTCAGGACTTCATTTTATCTTGAGAATAAAAAAGAATATTGATGATGAAAACTTTAAAAAGTATTTAAAAGATAAACTTATTAACATTTCGTGCCTGACAGATTATTGTTATCAATATGATGATGAAGTTATTAATGAAAAATTTAGAAAAGAATTCAGCCATAAATTTATAATTAACTATTCAGAAGTAGAAGAAAGTAAAATGGTTGAAGCTCTTAAAATAATAGAACAGGCCTTAAAATTTACAGCAGAAAAAGATACGTAATAGTTTAAAAAGCTCATAAATGTTCATACTGAAAATAGTATGAATATGTGAGGTTTTGTATGAAAGAGTTGCTACAAAATGAAAATATAAGAAAATGCATAAAATTATTTGCGGTTTCATTAGGCGTTATACTGGTGATAAAATATTTGCTGCCGCTGTTCTGGCCTTTTGTGTTAGCATATTTTTTAGGAGAGTTAGTGTGCAGACTATCAGATTTTTTGAATAGAAAATTGCAGTTCCATTATAAGGTAGCGGCAATATTTTCACTTGTAGTAATAGTAATTTTAATTTTTGTACTGCTAGCGTTAATTATAAACAAGTTATTAGGACAGGTACAAAATTTGGTCGTAAGCTGGCCTAAATTTCAAAATGATTTAGACTGTGGTATAAAAGAAATTTGCTGTAACACAGAAAAGCGATTAAGGATAAATAACGGACTTTTGTATCAGACAATGTGCGATGGAATGGATGAAGTATCAAAAGTAGCAAAGAAAAATGTGTTTGTTAAAATAATGTCAAACTCTAAATCCGTTGTGATTGTATCAGTGGAAATTATAGCAGCGATTATAGTTGCAGTAATGGCGGCATATTTTTATGTAGTGGAAAAAAGCGATATAAAAGAAAAAATAAAAGGGCTATTTTTCTATAATGAGCTTAGCAAAATAAAAAGTAAAATGTCTATAATATTCAGGGCATATATAAAAGCACAGTTAGTTATCATGCTTATAACAAGTACATTGTGCAGTATTGGATTTGCACTGATTAAAAATCCATATTTTTTAATACTTGGAATTGTAGTGGGACTGTTAGATGCACTTCCTTTGATTGGGCTTGGAATTATAATGATACCGTGGGCAGTTGGTTATTTTATAATTGGAAATGTAAGAAAAGGGCTTGTAATAGCTGTTATTTATATAATATGCTATTTTGTAAGAGAAATTTTAGAGCCTAAGCTTATAGGTGATAATGCAGGAATAGGACCTCTTACCAGCCTTGTATGTATATATATTGGATATGAAATATTTGGACTATTGGGAGTATTTTTAGGACCGATAGCTTATATGATAATACAACAAATGACAGAATGAAGGTGTATAAATGAAATATAAATGTAATAACGATATAAAAATGAATATTCCAAAAGATGTGGATTTTATAATAAAAAAATTGGAAGAAAACGGATATGAAGCATTTGCGGTAGGCGGATGTGTAAGAGATACAATACTTGGGAGAGAACCAAAAGATTGGGATATAACAACGTCAGCGCTTCCACAGAAAGTAAAAGAAATTTTTAGAAGAACTCTCGATACGGGATTACAGCATGGCACGGTAACTGTAATGTTAAAACATATAGGCTATGAGGTTACCACATACAGAATTGATGGGGAATATAAGGATAGCAGACATCCGGAGTCAGTTGAATTTACAACAAATCTGATTGAGGATTTAAAACGAAGAGATTTCACAATAAATGCCATGGCGTATAATTCAAAATACGGAGTTGTGGATGCATTTGACGGAATAGGTGATTTGCAACGAAAGGTTATTAAATGTGTAAATGATCCTGAAGAAAGATTTACGGAAGATGCTTTAAGAATGCTTAGAGCAGTAAGATTTTCAGCACAGCTTGGATTTGAGATTGAGGAGAAAACTGAGAAAGCAATAAAAAAACTTGCACCGACTCTTGAAAAAATAAGTGCAGAGAGAATTTGTGCTGAATTAGAAAAACTTATTCTTTCAGATAATCCTGACAAATTAATTGAAGCATATAATTTAGGAATTACAAAGGTCGTATTGCCTGAGTTTGATGCAATGATGGAATGCAAACAGGATACTCCATATCATATGTACAATGTTGGAGAACATACAATCAAAGTAATGGAAAATGTTGAAAAAACAAGAGTTATGAGATTTGCAGCATTGCTTCATGATGTTGCGAAACCGGATGTACATACATTTGATACGAGAAGCCATTTTAAAGGACATGCTATAGCAGGCGTGGAAAAGGCAAATAAAATAATGCGTAGATTGAAAATGGATAACAAGACGATTGGACTGGTAAAAAGACTTGTTGCCTGCCACGATGATCGCCCTGTGGAGCATGGACGAAGTGAAGAAAAGGTAAGGAGAAGTGTGCATAAAATAGGAAAAGACATATATCCATTGTATTTACAACTTGTAAATGCAGATTTTGCAGGAAAAAGCGAATATGGACGTGAAAAAGGTTATGATGATTATTTATATGTTGTAGAAACATTTAACAAAATAGTAGATGAAGAACAGTGTACCTGTTCAGCAGAATTAAATATAACCGGAAAAGAAATGATAGAAATGGGTGTAAAGCCGGGACCAAAGATTGGAGATATATTTGACAGACTATTAGACATGGTATTAGAAAATCCTCAGTTAAATGAAAATGAAAAATTACGAGAATTAGTTTTAAAATTTAATGCATAAAAAGAAAAATTTTCCAGCTTCATATTCTGGATTTGCATTGCAACCGTCTTAGAATTTAATGTATAAAAATAGAGCGAATAAAGTTTTGACAACGAAAAAATTTGCTACAAAAAATTAAAATATCTTCTGAAGAATTTAATACTTAGGAATATCGCAACCAAAAATATCATAGTATAAAAAAGCTGAAACTATCTGAAACAAAAAGAAAAAGTCCCAGATAAACAGAATATGGTATTGAGAGGTGGCTGTATGAATGAAAAATCGTTAACTGTATTAGAGCAGTATGAAATTAATCTAAAGGAGATATTTAGAACAAAGGGAAATTATGGGTGTGTCACGGAAAAAGACATATATATTTTGCAGGAATATAATGATGGCGAAAAAAAGGGAGGAACCCATAATTTGATAGGTACGTATTTGGAGAAAAATGGGTTGTGCTGCGATTATCCTATTCCAAATAAGGAAGGCAAGTATGTGTCGGTCAGCATAGACGGATATACGTATATCTTAAAAAAATGGTTTAATGCCAGAGAGTGTGATATATCGCTAAAGACAGATATAATGAAATCTGTTAGTAATTTAGGAAAGTTCCATAGCATAACCGAAAATACCTACGATTTATGGAATGATGAATATAGTTTACATAATATTGATAATATAATAAACGTCTATGAAAGACATAATAGGGAAATAATAAAAGTAAGAAATTATATTAATAAAAGGAAAAATAAGTCTAAATTTGAGCTTGACCTTCAGGTGGAAATTGGCAAATATTACAGGCAGGGTGAGCAGGGAATATGGGAACTGAAAAATAGTTCATATGAGCAGTTATATAAAGAGGCTATAGCTAATAAATCAGTATGCCATGGAGTGTTTAATCATCACAGCGTTCTATTTGAAGATGGAAAAACGATTGTTATTAATATGAAAAAATTTGGATATGGATTGCAATTATATGACTTTTACGGATATTTAAGAAAGATAATGGAAAAAAATGAATGGGATGAAGAACTTGCATGGGAAGTCATGGATACATATTCTTTGCAGGTAAATCTGACCAAAGAAAAAATTCGTGTATTATGGAGTTTTTTTGTGTATCCGGAAAAGTTTTGGAAAATTATAAATTACTATTTTAATTCAAATAAAGCATGGAGTTCAGATAAAAATCAGGAGAAACTAAAACAATTTCAATTTCAGGAGGAAAAAAGACAGCAATTTATAGCACAACTTAAGAAAAAATGGGAATAAAAAATATTTTTTTATCTAAATTGTTATTTATTTTATGGTATCTTTGTATTATAATAAGTTCGAACTTTGTAGGAAGAGATTGAGGAAGTAGGAGGAGAAATCATGAGCTATAAAGATATATATAACGAATGGCTTAATAATCCATATTTTGATGAAGCTACGAAGGCAGAACTTCAGGCTATTAAAGATGACGAAAAGGAAATTGAAGACAGATTTTATATGGATTTAGAATTTGGTACTGCAGGGCTTAGGGGAGTTATTGGAGCCGGCACAAACCGAATGAATATTTATGTTGTCAGAAAGGCAACTCAGGGACTTGCAAATTACATCAATAAGATGGGACAGGGAAGCAAGGGAGTTGCAATTGCTTATGATTCAAGAAATATGTCACCTGAATTTGCAGATGAGGCAGCTTTATGTCTTTGTGCAAATGGAATCAAGGCTTACGTTTTTGAAAGTCTCAGACCAACACCTGAATTATCATTTGCAGTTAGATATTTAGGATGTACAGCAGGTATTAATGTGACAGCAAGCCATAATCCGGCAGAATATAACGGATATAAAGTTTACTGGGAAGATGGAGCACAGATTACACCACCTCATGACACAGGAATTATGAGTGAGGTTAAGGCAGTTGCGGATTATTCAGCATGTAAGACAATGGATAAAGAAAAGGCAATTGCTGATGGTTTATACATACAGATTGGTGCAAATGTAGATGATCCTTACATTGCAGAATTAAAGAAACAGGTAAAGAATCAGAAATGCATAGATGAAATGCAAAAAGATATCAAGATTGTTTATACACCACTCCACGGAACAGGAAATATTCCGGTAAGACGTGTGTTAAAAGAATTAGGATTTGAAAATGTATACGTAGTAAAAGAACAGGAATTACCTGATGGTAATTTCCCAACAGTAAGTTACCCTAACCCTGAAGCTGATGAATGCTTTGCGCTTGCAAAGAAAATCGGTGATGAAGTAGGAGCAGATTTACTTTTAGCTACAGACCCTGATGCAGACAGACTTGGAGTATATGTAAAAGGTGATAAACCAGGAGAATATCATGTACTTACAGGAAATATGTCAGGATGCTTATTAGCAGAATATGAACTTAGCCAGATGAAGGAAAATGGAACATTACCTGAAGATGGAGCTTTAATTAAGACTATTGTTACAACAAATCTTGCAAATGGAATTGCAAAATATTATGGAGTAAATCTTATCGAAGTACTTACAGGATTTAAGTACATCGGAGAACAGATTCTTAAATTTGAAACAACAGGAAAAGGACATTACTGTTTTGGATTTGAAGAAAGCTATGGTTGCTTAATCGGAACTCATGCAAGAGATAAAGACGCAGTAGTTGCATCAATGGCACTTTGCGAAGCAGCAGCTTATTATAAGTCAAAAGGAATGTCATTATGGGATAAGATGATTGAAATGTACGAAAGATATGGATATTGCATGGATGGAGTACAGTCATTAACATTAAAGGGTAAAGAAGGAATTGAAAAGATTCAGAATACTCTTGAAAAATTAAGAAAAGACGTTCCAACAGAATTTGACGGACTTAAGATTCTTTCAGCAAGAGATTACAGAGAAGATGTAATTAAAGATATGGTAACAGGAAAAACAACTAAGACAGGTTTACCTAAGTCAAACGTACTTTACTATGATTTAGAAGATGATGTATGGGTATGTATCCGTCCATCAGGAACAGAACCTAAGTTGAAATTCTATTACGGTGTAAAGGGTACAAGTTTTGAAGATGCACAGGAGAAACTTGATAAGCTAGGCAAATATTTACTCGATATGGTTAACTCAATGCTTTAAGCCGTAAATATAACTAATATTTATTTGTAAAGACTAATTTATGTTATAAAAATAAAAGCACTATAATATATTCTTAATAAGAATTATTGTGGTGCTTTTTTTATGGCAAAATGTAGAATGGTTTTAGCATTTACTGTTATTTTGGTGGGCATTTGCTTATGCTCCTGTAAAATAGAAAAAATAAGCAGCAAAAAAACGAAGGATGTTGAATACACAATTGTTCCTGAAAATGAAATACCACAGGAAGTAAAGAAAGTAATAGATGAAAAGAAAGGCTCGGAATTTAAATTGGCCTATACTGATCCTGAATACACATATATTCTTATAGGATATGGAAAGCAGGATTATCAGGGTTACTCAATTATTTTAAAGGAACTATATGAAACAACAAATTCAATATATGTACAAACTAAATTTAAAGGTCCTAAAGAATATTCAAATATACAATCAGAAACATTTCCGTACATAGTAATAAAAATAGAATCCACGAATAAAAATATAATATTCGCAGAATAAAAATAATGGGAGGGCATATGGAATTAGTTAAAAATAATGTATATTTGAGAAATAAGGCAGGGCAGGCTGCTAACAAAATGTATGTAAATGAAGAAGTGAATGTATCAGAGGTTTTTCCGGAAATTTACAATATTGTAAGGGAAAAAACAGAAATTCAATTGGATAAAGTTACACCCGAAACTGACCAGGTCATATTAAATGGATACATAAATTACAATATTTTGTATTATACAAATGATTCAGATATGGTGTATGGAATAGAGGGAGAAATTCCATTTGAGGAAACATTAAGAATTGGAAACACAGATGAAAATAGTATTGTTGATGTGAAAATGGAAGTTGATAGTTCAAATGTGAAACTATATAACTCTAGAAAATTTGCATTAAGGGCAGAAATTTTGATTTCAGCTGTGTCAGAAGGGCTTGAAAGCATAGAATTTCCGGATAAGATGGAAAACAGTAGAGGGATGGAAGTATTAAATGATACGGTAGAAACAATGTCCGTAGTTGCTGAACAAACTGAAAACATACGCATAAAAGAAAGCGTGTATATACCGGGAGTTAAGCCGGCAGCAGATAGAATAGTATGGAAAGAGTTGAAACTTAAAAATGTGACATCAAGAGTAAATGATGGAATGATAAATGTATCCGGTGAAATGTATGTGTTTATTATGTATTTGCCGGAGGAAGCAGATATGCCTAATCAGTGGATAGAAACAACCGTAGATTTTAAGGATAATTTGGAAATGAGTGAAGCTACAGAAGATTTAATTTCATTTATAAATGTGACGCTACAGGATGGAAAAATACATTTAAATGAAAATGAAGAGGGAGAAAATAGGGAACTTTCGATAGACGCAGTTTTGCAATTAGAGATAAAACTTTATAAGGAAAATAAAACTGAAATTTTAATGGATATATATTCACCAACTAAAAATGTACAGACAAAATTAAAAGACGTATGCTATAAAAAATTGCTTGTGAAGAATGCATCCAGAACAAAAACAGTAAAAAAAATTGAACTTGATCAGTCTAAAGGAAATGCTTTGCAGATTTGCAGCAGTACAGCAGATTTGAAAATAGACAATATTGAAATTGTTGATAACGGAATCGTGGCTAAAGGAAAAATGAAAGCATGTATAATGTACATTTCTTCAGATGACAAGAGACCTGTTTGTGCAAAAGAAGACAGCTGGGAATTTGAACACAGAATTGATGCAGACGGCATAAGTAAAGATGATTCATACTATGTTAAATGGCGCGTAGAACAGGTAAATACAAATATGGTAAACAGCAGTGAAATTGAAGTTAAAGCCGTAGTTGCACTTGAAGCTATCGTGTTCAAAAAATGTGATATGCAGGTTATAAATGAAGTTGAAGTAAAAGAGTATGATAGTGAAATGTTAAATGAAGTTCCGGATTTAGTTGGTTATATAGTTCAGAGAAATGATACTCTGTGGAATATTGCAAAATCTAATTTTACAACAATGACACAGATAATTAATGTAAACAAGTTGGAAAACTCCAGAATAAAAGAGGGAGAAAGACTTTTGCTTACGAAAACCTGTAATGAGTAAAAGTAGGATACTTTTGTTTACAAAAATCTTTAATGAATATATGGAGAATACTTTTGCCTAAGTAAACTTGTAATGAGTAAAAGAAATTAGTATACTGATATGGCGTAAGTAGAAGCGTATTTGATTGTTTGAAAGGTTAAGTACAGAATATGGATAAAATTGAATTAAAAGCTTATGGAAAAATAAACATAGGACTTGACGTTATAAGAAAAAGAGAAGATGGTTACCATGATTTGGATATGATTATGCAGACAGTAGGTGTGTATGATGATGTAATAATATCAAGGGAAGATGGCACGCAAACTTATGAAATAGAAGTAAGCACTGATGCAGATATTTTGCCAAATGATAAAGGAAACCTAGCTTTTATGGCTGCAAAAGTATTAATGGAAGCTTATGATATAAAATCAAAAGTTAAAATTCATATAAATAAGAGAATACCTATAGCAGGAGGAATGGCAGGAGGAAGTGCTGATTGTGCAGCTGTATTAAGAGGTGTAAATAAGTTATTTCAATTAGGGCTTACAGATGAACAGTTACAGGAATACGGTGTAAAGCTTGGAGCGGATGTGCCTTATTGCATAGTAGGTGGAACAAAAAGAGCGCAGGGCATAGGTGAAATATTGACAGATTTACCTACACCGCCAAAGTGTTATGTGATAATTGCAAAGCCGGACGCATTTGTTTCAACAAAATTTGTTTACAGCCATATACGCCCGGCGCAGATAGAAAATCATCCTGACATAGATGGAATAATCGAATCTATAAAAGCAGGTGATTTATACGGAATGTGTGAAAAGATTGCAAATGTAATGGAAGATGTAACAATTCCTGAATATCCAATTATTCAGAAGGTTAAGGATATTTTGAAATCAAATGGAGCGGTCAATGCGTTAATGAGTGGAAGTGGACCTACAGTCTTTGGTATATATGATGATGAAGAGAAAGCTAAACAATCAATGGATGCATTATCAGGAAAAGAGTTTGTGAGTCAGCTTTATCTTACAAAATTTATTTAAGCTTTATCTTACGGAATTTATTTAAATAATTTATTTAAAAACGTTAAATATTTGAAGCGGAAAACAGTGTTGTCTTCTGAAATATAACTATAATCTTCCTCGGAGATATTTTCTTTGATAATTTCTTTTGATGATTCGGGAAGAATACCGGAAGATGCATCAACAAAGCATAAAGGTGGATAAAGAACGCACCACCAGTTATGACCTTCTCCACTTCCTATATACATTGTATAAGAAAGATAAGTGCCGGAAGGAAATGACATATCACCGTATTTTTTAACCGGGAAATCATCTAAGCCAAATGAGGAAGATATAGCGTAATCATAGCCATTATTTTTTATGACAGTGTTAGCTATTTTCTTTAAATCTTTATCGTGAGAGGCAATGAATTGTTTGGCATCTTCTAAAGAAGTGAATTCAGAAGAATGCTGATTCATATAGCCAACAACATTGTCTTTGACTTTCAATTTTAAATTTTGGTCTGGAATGGTATCGCTATTTGCCTTAACATGGAAACGGATAACACAATTGCTAAGGTCATTTTGCACCTTAGATGATTTTGAATTATGCATAATTGCAAGAGCAAAAAAAGAAACAACAAATATAACAGAAACAAAAAATTTATTTATATGTAACATGTAAATACTCCTCTATAAAAAAATATATAACTATGTGCAAAGTAAAAAAATAAATAATTATGTGCCAAATAAAAAATAAATAACTATGTGCAAAGTAAAAAATAATTATGTGTAAAATAATTTAAATCTAAGTGGGGTTGCGGACTGTTAGAATAAACGATATATATTAATCCGCAATATAATTTATTGCAACAATATTATTTATATAGAGAGTTCCCAAAAAAGAAAAAAATATACATATTTGATAAATAAAGAACAAAAAATAGAAAGAGATAAATAAAAACTATGAATGAAGAAGTAATTATTTCAATAAAAGGATTAAGAGTTACCGAAGACACCGACGAAGATGTAGAGGTTATTACACCTGGAAAGTATTATCTTAAAAATGGAAAACATTATTTGCTTTATGATGAAATTGATGAAGAAAGTGGTAAGACAATTAAAAATATGATAAAGATAACTTCGGAATATGTAGAAGTTACAAAACGAGGAGGCATTAGTTCAAAATTATGCTTTCAGGAAGAAAAGTCTTATCAATCAATTTACAGTACGATGTTTGGTGAATTCCTTATGGAAACAAAAACAGATGCTGTGATGCTTGATGAATCAGATGAAGTTATTGAAGCAACAGTTAAATATGAATTGTTTATTAATGGAAGCAGTGTTTCAACAAATAATATAGTTATTAAAGTTGAAAATAAAGTAAAATAAAAATTTAGAAACTAATATAGAAAAGTGCTAGATTTTACTCATGATTTAAAAATCGAGAAAAGTGCTAGGTTTCGTCTATCCTTGAAAAACGAATAAAAAACAGATTATGTTGTCACAAGTTACAAAAGCAAATGATTAAATGTTGCTTTATGCAAACTGTATTATGACATCATAATCTGTTTTTTATTATAGTTGTTATTTCTTTTTCTTACCAAAGAGACCTTTTTTCTTAGGTGGTTCATATACAGGACCACGGATTCTCTTAAAGTTAGTGATGTAAATTCCGCTTACAGTAGCTTTGATTTCCTGCTTAGGAAGAATCTGGTCAAAAATCTTTCCGTCGCAAATAAGGTTCATAACCTTAGGACCGGCTTTTACTTTTACGATTGGAAGTTTAGCTCTTCTCATGTATTTAGGTGTCTGTTCAACAACGATACTTGGAAGTCCGGCTTCCTTTAATTTCAGTTTCTTTTTATCGATTACTAATAAATTAACTGTCTGAGCATTTGCTTCTAAAGTTTTCTGCTGTTCAGCCTGCTTCTTTTCCGCTTTTCTTCCTAAGAAATATAAAACAACGAAAGCAACAAGTAAAACGGCAATTATTACGATAAGTGTTATTGTAAGTGCCTTCATTACTTACCTCCTATATAAAATTCTTTCAATATTTTAGCATTTAAAACAAAAATTTACAACATAATATAAAAATATGTTGTAAATTAAAGAATCTATTTATTTTCATCAAGAAGTTTAGCTACACATTCCTGAACATGTGAAGTAAGTTCACGTTGTTCAGGTCTGCTTAAATCCTTTGTTTCAATTGGCTTTCCGAAAATGATTTTTACAGTTCCCGGTTTTATTTTTGGAAAATGTTCTTCAAAAATTGCCGCTGAATTAATAATTCCAACAGGAACGATAGGTTTTTTAGCTTTAATGGCCATTTTTAAACTACCCTCTTTAAAAGGAAGCATTTCGTTAGTTTTTGAACGTGTTCCTTCAGGACAGATGAACATTGAAACACCGTTTTGTAAATAGTCAGTACCTTTTTGAATTGTCTTTAAGCCTTTACGTGGATTTTCTCTGTCAAGAAAAAGACAGTTAACAAAGTACATAATCCAACTTAATAATGGAATTTTTTTCATTTCAGCTTTAGCAATGTAACCTGTAGGGCGTTTCATATATTGATATGTAGTAACAATGTCAAAGTAACTTTTGTGGTTTGATGCAAATAAAACAGAAGTATCATCGGGAATGTTTTCTAATCCTTTAACTTCGGTTTTAACACCGCTAATTTTCATTACAATCCAAAATCCAAATTGTACCCATTTTAAACAAATTACGCTTCTAAGATTCATGTTAAACTGCTGAATGATTAATTCAACCAACATAAATGGCAGAGAAACGATTAAATAAATTACCAAAAAGATGGCTAAAATAATAAGTCGCATCATATTATTTAGTATTCTCCTTATATCATTATTGCATTCGTATAATTGTAGTCGCAAATATATTTAGTTGGAATATTACAATTAAAAAAATGCCTTTTATTATTGTAAGTGGAAAGAATGAAAAAATCAATATACACTATATTTGATAATAAAACGAATATATTACGTGAAGTGAAAAACTGAAAGCCACTTTTAACAGATGAAGTGGATTTTAGGTTTACACAAATATACTAATAAGATAGAAAAGACAATATTAAAATAAGAAAAGAAAAAAGATTGATTTACAAAAAAAGCGTTGGAAAATATGCAATTTAAATATAAATAAGAATAAATAAGAGAAAAATGTATTAAAATAACAAATTTATTAGTAATAATATACATTGTAAAGACAGAAAAGTTGGCGAATATGTATAAAACACCCATAAAAACGGTTTTATTTATTGAATATTAAAATTGCGCGTGATATACTATGGTTAACTTGCGAAATAGTCATTTCGCACTATGAAATAGGAGGAGATTAAAATGAAGTTAGTAAAGAAATTTGCAGCAGCTGTAGCAGCAATGGCACTTACAGTTGCTATGACAACATCGTGTTTTGCCGCTAGCTGGGGAAGCTATTTCGGACAGAACGAAGGATGGTATGAAGGAGCATATGGTGAATTAAAGAGCTCAACAGATACAAGCTGGACAGCTAACATGGACGCTATCGGTTGGGGCGGATGCTGGGGAGGTCAGGTATTCCAGCAGAACCTTAAGATTAAAAAAGGCGATGAATATCAGCTTAAGTTTAATATGACATCAAGCAAGTGTGATAAATGGGTATTTATCAAAATCGCAACAAAGGATGATATTGCATACGGTGATTGGATTCAGTTAAAGGCTGGAAAAACAACAAAGTATGATGTTACTTTCAAGGCTAAAGTAGATGCTGATTCAATTTACTTTGGTATCGGTGGTGATTTTGGTGACAGAGCTGAGGGAACAGATCAAGCAAAGGGAGCTATTTACCAGTATTCAAAGACAAAACCAAATGATGGTGATGCTACATACGCTACAGAGCTTAAATGTACAGGTTACTCACTTGCAGCAACTAAGGCAGCAAGCACAGATACAGCATCAAATGATAATGCGTCAGCAGACAGCACAGATACAACAAGTGCTTCAACAGATACAGCAAGCACAAGCGTAACAGATTCAACAGATACTTCTGCAGTAGCAACAGGTGATTTCGCACCTATCGCTTGCGCAGGTGTTGCAATTGCAGCAGCTTCAGTAGTTGTTATCTTTTCAAAGAAGAGAAAAGAAGCTTAATTAAAAATTAATTGAATTTAATATTTAATAAAAAGATAGAGCAAAATTTGCAAATGCGGTTTTGCTCTATCTTTTTTTGTTATACACAATGAGCCGAATAAAAAAAGTTTGTTATACACATGACTGCGTCATGAATAACCACCTCAAATCCGCTG
>NZ_QUGP01000019.1:0-14805 GCF_003479125.1 Eubacterium sp. AF19-12LB
TCGCCGTGTATAACACTTCGAATTCGCTTCGCTTCTTCTCAGTGATTATACATTCGCCAAATACTTTCATTTTTCTTTGCAAGCAAAAACTGAAAGTATTTGGCTCATTGTGCATAACACAAAATGAACGGCACCTTTTACAGCCCCGTTCATTTTATTATAAAGTATATTTTATGTGTTTTTTAGTTAGCTTTTTTCTTTCCGAATTTCTTAGTAAGAACAAACCAAACAGCACCTGTTATACATACTGATGAGTAAGCACCACATACTAAACCTACCATTAATGGTAATGTAAACTCTTTGATTGATGTAACACCCATGATAAATATCATAAATACCATGATAAATGTTGTTACGTTTGAGTAAATTGTTCTTGTAAGTGTCTGTGTGATACTTAAGTCAACTAATTCTTCTAAGTCATCTCCACGCTTCATTGATGCCTTATTTTCTCTAATTCTATCGAAAATAACGATTGTAGCATTGATAGAATAACCTACAATTGTAAGAAGACATGCAATAAATGTTGTTCCTACTGCTACTCTTGATACTGCATAGAATCCAATAACAACAAGTACGTCATGAATTAATGCAATTACAGCTGCTGAAGCAAACTTAATGTCCTTAAATCTAATCCAAATATAGATTAACATACATATTGTTGCAATGATTGTTGCCCATACAGCATCACTTCTCATTTCTTTACTTACTGTTGCAGAAATCATAGTGTTCTGGAAATTATCCTTGCTGTCTACGGCACCAAATTTTTCAATTAATAATTTTTCAAATGCATCAAATTCATCGCCTTCAAGTTTCTTTGTCTTAATAACGAATTTATTTGAACCAGTTTCTTTCTGTCCCTGAATATCTGATGTTCCTAATGTATCTACAAGTGCAGGTTTAATTTCATCATTAAACTGATCCATTGTATATTCTTTATCAAAGTCAACTGTTACTGAGCTACCACCCTTAAATTCAACGCTTAAGAAGAATGGGTCTTTTCCGGCTGCTGAGTATCCAATCATTGTTGCGAATCCACCAATGATTACAATTATTGAAAGTGCAAAGAATACAACTCTCTTCTTTAAGAAATGAATTGCCTTTCTTGTCTTTTCTTTTCCGTAGAACTTTTCGCCCTGGAATCCTAAATAGTAAAGAATCCATACAAACCACTTAGATACAAATAATGATGTAAATAACTGGAATACAATACTGATAGCTAAAGTCTGAGCAAATCCCTGTACTGTACCTGAACCTCTCCATAAAAGAACTAAAGCTGCGATAAGTGTTGTAATATTTCCATCTACGATAGCTGATTTAGCTTTATCGAAACCAATTGTGATTGCACTCTTAACAGTCTTTCCTGCAGCAATTTCTTCTCTGATTCTGGCATTAATAATAACGTTAGCATCTACTGCCATACCAATACCAAGAATAATACCTGCAATACCAGGTAATGATAATGTTAAGTCAAAAGCGTTTAATGTAAGCATTTCTAACTCAACGAAAACTACCAATGCTAAACTTGCTGCAACACCGGCAATTCTGTAAACTAATAATAAGAATAAAATAATTATTATAAATCCAATGATACCAGCCTTAATTGACTTACTTAATGCATCAGAGCCAAGCTGGGCACTAACAACTTTGTGACTGATTTCATCCAAGGATAAATTCAAAGTACCAATTCTGATATTTGAAGCAAGATTATTAGCTTCATCCATATCTGCCATACCATCAATCTGTGCCTGTCCACCACTGATTGCTGCCTGAACAGTTGGCGCACTAATTACTTCATTATCATAAATAATGTATGTAGACTTACCAACATACTGTGATGTCATGTTATAGAACTTTGTTGATCCGGCATCTGTAAATGTTAATGAAACTACTGCTTCAGATTTTTTAGTTTTACTGTCAGATGACTGCTGTCCCTGAGCATCTGCAATGTCATCACCTGTTAACCAAATCTGATAGTATCCTGCATAATTTCCATCAGTAAGCTGAACATACTTCTTGTTTCCGTTTTCATCTGTTTCTGCTAACTGTTCTTCTGTTAAATCTGTAGAACTCTTTGTACAGAAATATAATGAACCCGGTTTACCTAAACGTTCAACTACTTCATCAGCATCATTTGCACCAGGGATATCAACAGTAATTCTGTCATCCCCTTCTTTGTATGCTGTAGCTTCAGTACTAAACTGGTTAACTCTCTGTTGCATCTTGTAAACTGTATCAGATAAATCTGTTGCATCCCACTTTGGATTGTCATCAGATACCTGATATGTAACACTTACACCACCCTTAAGGTCAAGTCCCTGTGTGATGTTTGCCGCTTTACCACTATCCTTGTAAGCTCCGAGCCATTTCCAATTTGGAAGACCAAATAAGACAATGCCTCCAAGACACGCGATAATTACAAGAGATAAGATGGCATAAACGATTCCTCTTGTCTTGTTCATTTTCTTCATTTTATAAAACCTCTTTCTTATTCATCAGCTAACGCTGCTTTTATCATTATAGAGCATTCCACTCTTTTTCTTTGCATTTCACATCCAATGTCATATGCATCATTAATTGTGCCATGGAAATTGTAAGAATTAGCTGCACAACCACCACTGCAATAAAACTTAGCAAAACAATTCTTGCATTTTTCTTTAGAATATACATTGCAATTGCCAAATTCTTTTACAATCTCAGGTTTTGTAATTCCTTCATCTACATTTCCCATAAGGAAATCTTCATTTCCAACAAATTGGTGACATGGATAGAAATCACCCCATGGCGTTACTGCCAGATATTCTGTTCCTGAACCACATCCTGACAATCTCTTATAAACACAAGGTCCCTGTGTCAAATCAATCATAAAGTGGAAGAAATTAAATCCATTTCCTTTCTTGTATCGATCAATGTATTCAAGGGCTAACTTGTCATATTCCTCCATAATCTGTGGAAGATCCTGTTCTCTAATCGAGTATGGGTCTTCTTCCGGTCCGACTACAGGTTCTATTGACATCTGCTTAAATCCTAAATCAGCAAAATGCTTAACATCTTCTGAAAAATCTAAATTATTTCTTGTAAATGTTCCTCTGATATAGTAATTTGTCTGATTTCTGCTTTCTGCTAGTTTCTGAAATTTAGGCACTATCAAATCATAACTGCCTTTTCCTGTTCTAAACGGACGCATTCTGTCGTTTACTTCTTTTCTTCCGTCAAGACTTAATACAACATTAGACATTTCTTTATTTACGAATTCCATTACCTCATCGTTTAACAGAACTCCGTTTGTTGTAAGAGTAAATCTAAATTTCTTGTTATTTGGTTTTTCTAATGAACGACCATACGCAACTAACTGCTTAACTACATCCCAGTTCATCAATGGCTCTCCGCCAAAAAAGTCAACTTCAAGATTAACTCTGTTACCTGAATTAGCAACAAGGAAATCTAAAGCTTTCTTTCCAACTTCAAAACTCATTAATGCTCTTCTTCCATGATATTCACCTTCTTCTGCAAAACAATATTTGCAGGCAAGATTACAGTCATGTGCTATGTGAAGGCATAATGCCTTTACAACTGTCTGTCTCTTTTCTTTAAATTTCTCCACAAATGGTTCGTAAATATCTTCAGTAAACAGCTGTCCATCTTCAACGAGTTCCTTTACTTCTGAAATACATTCTCTTATTTCATCCTCATTATATGATGATTTTAATTTAGAAATTATTTCATCAGCAGAATTCTCCTCATATAATGAAATAACATCGTATGTAATGTCGTCCACAACATGAACTGCTCCACTTTCTACATCTAATACGATATTATAACCATTACTTTTATACTGGTGAATCACTGTATTTTCTCCTCTCCATTTAATGGTATGTCATAATTTTTAAAGTTTATGCAATAACGCACTATAACAGAGTCGACAAACGTCGGCTCTGTTATAGACATACTTCATTATAAAATTATTTATTTTCGCAAGTCTGATTTCCTACTGTACAGCTAGTCTTGCATGCTGACTGACATGATGTCTGACATTCGCCACATCCACCTTTTTTCATTGTTTCCTTTAATGTTTTTGATGTTAATGTCTTAATATGTTTCATGATATTCCTCCAGTTTATTTATTTTTGTACAATTCAAAAAATATTATAACACATGAATATATTTTTTCAAACTATTTTTTACTATACAGTTAAAACGTTTTTTCATATTGTTTTTCCTACATCACCCTGCCATTCCTCCAAGCATTCCACCTGCTAATGAAGTTATTAAAGCTGGTACCATTTTCACCACACTAGACTCTCCATTATGTGCTATTGCAAATGCCACAATCATTATCATTCCTATATAAATTCCACCTGTCAGCGCTCCCCATAAAAACTTCCTTTTGTTTTTTACTTTTCCTATAATCATCCCACCAATAAATGTAACTATCCCATATACTACCATTACTATTACTTTGTACCCAAAATCACTTACTTTTAATTTATATGTAATAAACGAAGCCAGCAATATAACAACTGCCGTAAGTACTAATTGTGCAAAAATCACCTTAATTATTGATAAAACTGTTTCTTTCATTCCTTTTTCCAATTTTGCTTTTTACAATTCTATTTCATTATTTATAAAATATGACTATTTGGAATACATTTTTATTTAAAAAGGAAAATATGTGCCATTCTTGACATCAAGTTTAGTATTTTGTACAATATCCTAAATGTACGCATAGAATTATGTACATAAATATTTATTTAATTAAGGAGTGATATTGTGGGACCCAGTGACATAGCTATGCTATGTGTATTATTAGTTTTAATTTTACTATCTGCATTTTTTTCATCTGCAGAAACGGCTTTAACAACAGTTAATAAGATGCGTATTCGTATGTTAGTTGATGATGGCAATAAACGTGCCCTTATCCTTGATAAAGTAATAAAGCATCAGTCAAAAATGCTTAGCACCGTTTTAATAGGAAACAACATAGTAAATATAGGTGCCTCTGCTATTTCCACTTTATTTGTACAAAATGTATTTGGAAATATATATGTAAGTATCGGCACGTTCGTTCTTACTTTTGTTGTATTGATTTTTGGTGAAATAATTCCAAAGACAGTTGCCGGTATTCATTCAGAAAATGTAGCACTTTCATACGCAAGAGTTATTTCAATTCTTATGTTTGTTTTAACTCCTATCATTTTTATAATTGATAATTTTTCAAAATTAATTTTAATGATATTACGTGTTGATACGTCATCAAAATCTTCTCATTTTACAGAAGATGAATTAAGAACAATTATGGATGTAAGTCAGGAAGAAGGAATCATCGAGTCCGAAGAATTAGACATGATTAACAATGTGTTTGATTTTGGTGACGCAAGAGCTAAAGACATCATGGTTCCAAAGGTTGACATATCAATGATAAGTACTACTACAACTTACGATGAATTGTTAGATTTAGTTAAACGTGATAAATTTACACGAATTCCTGTTTATAAAGACAGCACTGACAACATAATAGGTGTTATAAATATCAAAGATATGATTATTAATCATGTCACAAAAGATAATTTCAAACTTGAAGAATTAATGCGTGAGCCTTATTATACTTACGCACAAAAAGAACTTAACAATCTTCTTATTGAAATGCGTGATAACGACACAAGTCTATGTATTGTCCTTGATGAATATGGTTTAGCTGAAGGGTTGATTACACTTGAAGATATTATCGAAGAGATTGTTGGTGAAATACGAGACGAATTTGATGAAGACGAAAAACGTGTCATTAGAAAAATAAATGAAAATCAATATATCGTTGAAGGTTCTATCAACCTTGATGATTTAAACGATCAGTTAGGGTTAGATATTGATTCTGAGCATTACGAGTCAATTGGCGGGCTCATAATCGAAAACCTTGAGCGTCTTCCTGATATTGGCGACAGTGTTACTATTGGTAACTGCACATTAAAAGTAGAAAAAATGGATGATAAACGTATCGACTCTGTTCGAATTACAATACATCCTATAAAGAAAGATAACCCTGATGAACAGGAGCAATAAAAAAGTGCCGGGATTTAATCTCCCGGCATTTTCTATTCTATATAATTCCCTTTAAGAGTGTTTCAAAATCTTTAGCCACTTTAGAAGCTACTTCTTTAACCTCTTCATCATTTAATTCCTTATCTGACAAGCCTGCTGCTTTATTTGTTATGCAACTTATACCACACACTTTTATTTGAAGGTAATTTGCAACCATTGCTTCAACTGCTGTACTCATTCCAACTGCATCTGCTCCAAGCTTTTTATACATTTGTATTTCTGCAGGAGTTTCATAATTAGGTCCGGTAGTCTGCAAATAAACACCTTCTTTTAATTCAATATTCTCTCTATCCGCTACGCTTCTAATTACCTGTTGCAATTTTTTATTATATACGCATGACATATCAGGAAATCTTAGGCCAAATCTTTCATCATTTTTTCCAATTAAAGGTGACGGAACAAATGAAGTAATGTGATCTGTAATCATCATAAGATTTCCTACTTCAAAGTTGTCTCCTATACCGCCTGCAGCATTTGTAAGTATTATTTTTTTAGTTCCCATTAATTTCATAAAATATATTGGAGTCACTACTTCTTTCATGCTATATCCTTCATAATAATGAATTCTTCCCTCCATTACTATTACCGCCTTATTATTTATATAGCCAAAAAGCATCCTTCCCTTATGTCCTGTATTTGTCGTTATAGGGAAACCTTCTATCTCACTATACTTAATGCTCTTTACATCTTCTATATTATTAGCGAACCCACCTAATCCTGAGCCTAAAATTATGGCTGTTATTTCTTCATTTTTGCAAAATTCTTTTAATGATAGTTTTTCTTTTACCTGTGTACACATTTTTTCTATTGTTTCATAAAATAATTCCATAATATACACCATCCTTCTAAATTAAATAACTACTAAATTATCTCAATCACTATTTTTATCAATTACATCTATTATAAAGACTCAAATTCATTTTTATATTTAAAGGAAATCAGATTTAATTATATCACATTTTCGTTTTTTCACGAACTTTTCCACTAGTTTTTTTTTAACTTTAAAATCTTTTCTATTTTTCTGTATATTTTTGCACTTTTTTACTTGAATATTTTGTCTTATTACCTTATCATATTGTGTAGAAAAAAATTGGATAAGGAGGAACTTATGCGACATTTAATTAGTCCTCTGGATTTTTCTGTAGAAGAGCTTGACGATTTACTTGATCTTGCATCTGACATTGAAAAGAACCCAGACAAATATAAAGAAGCCTGCAAAGGTAAAAAAATCGCAACTTTATTCTATGAACCAAGTACAAGAACACGTCTTAGTTTTGAGGCTGCCATGATTAACTTAGGTGGCAGTGTTTTAGGATTTTCTTCAGCTGATTCAAGTTCAGCCTCCAAAGGAGAAAGTGTTTCTGATACTATTCGAATTATTTCATGTTACGCTGATATTTGTGCAATGCGTCATCCTAAAGAAGGTGCTCCTTTAGTTGCAGCATCTAAATCATCTATTCCCGTAATCAACGCAGGTGATGGCGGACATCAGCATCCAACTCAGACTCTCACAGATTTAATGACAATAAGATCCTTAAAAGGACGTTTAAACAATCTCACAATCGGTCTTTGTGGTGACTTAAAATTCGGACGAACAGTTCATTCACTTATAAATGCACTTTTAAGATATGAAAATATATCATTTGTTCTTATCTCACCACCGGAATTACGAGTTCCAGAATATATAAGAGAAAACTTAACAAAAGCCGGTGCACCTTTTAAAGAAGTGACAAAACTTGAAGATGTTATGAGTGACTTAGATATTTTATACATGACACGTGTACAAAAGGAACGTTTCTTTAACGAAGAAGACTATATTAGAATGAAAGACAGTTATATTTTAGATAAAAGAAAAATGAAACTTGCAAAAGATGATATGCTCGTACTTCATCCACTTCCTCGTGTAAATGAAATATCTGTTGAGGTAGATGACGACCCACGTGCTGTATATTTTAAGCAGGTTCAATACGGAGTTTACGTTCGTATGGCTCTTATTCTCACACTTTTGGAGGTGAAAATATGATAAATGTAGACCAGATTAACAATGGATTTGTATTAGACCACATTCAGGCAGGTCGTGCAATGGCAATCTACAAATACCTTGGATTAGACAAATTAGATTATCAGGTTGCCATTATAAAAAATGCACGTAGTGCTGTTATGGGTAAAAAAGATATAATTAAAGTCGAAGGTCCTTTAGACATTGTTGATTTTGATGTTTTAGGATTTATCGACCACAATATAACAGTAAATATTATAAAAGACGGTGTTTTAACAGATAAAAAAGAATTAAATTTACCTGATTCAATCACAAATGTTCTTCACTGTAAAAACCCTCGTTGCATTACTTCTATCGAGCAGGAATTAAAACACATATTTATATTAACTGATAAAGAAAAAGGATTGTACAGTTGTAAATACTGTGAAGAAAAGCAGGGAATTCTTTGGGAAAAATTATAATCTATGCAAATTAAAAAATCAGCCGGGTTGGCTGATTTTTTTTATATTAATGAGTAGGACTGTAAGCCGGGTTATGTCATGAATGGTCATCTATCTAGACATATTGTTACCAATATGTTCAAGCGACCTACCCGAAAGCAAGCGGGCCACTTTATGCTTTCTGTTCAGTCTTGCTTCGAATGGGGTTTACAATGCCCTTTCTGTTACCAAAAAGGCGGTAGTCTCTTACACTGCCCTTTCACCCTTACCGGAGAATATCCGGCGGTCTGCTCTCTGTTGCACTTTCCTGGGAGTCACCTCCACCGGCCGTTAGCCGGCATCCTGCCCTATGAAGCCCGGACTTTCCTCGTCTGCGTCCTTTCGGCAATAGCATCCGCGACCATTTATCCTACTCACAAATAACTACAATATCATAAATCATACTTTAAAGCAACTTCCACCTGTAAATTCCCTAAGCAAAGAATTGTTTGGAACATTCTCATTTGAAGTTCCAACAACATAATCTAAAAACTTAAGAAGTCTTTTTGCTTCTAAATATTCTTCTGCATCTTTTGGCACACTAAACAATGCCGGTTCAGCATACTGCTTAAGTACCGCAAGTTCATAAACTAACGCTGAATTAAATATCGCATCTGCACATTCCTGATATGGGAAAATATTATTTTCCTCTCCTCTTCTTACGCGGTGCCACATTTCTATAGTTGCTGCAGCAGATGTGCCTCTTGTTCTTGCATCCCTTACAATTCTTCTTATAAGACGTAAATCCGTTGTAGGAATTCTATTATGTTCATCTACATTAAGTGGTGTAAGTGCACTTACATAAATTTTAAATTTAGATTCATTTGGCAATGAATATGACATCTTATCATTAAGGCAATGAATTCCTTCTATAACAAGAATATCGTCATCATTAAGTTTCAAATAATCTTTGTGATACTCTCTTTTTCCTGTAACGAAATTAAATTCAGGCATTTCAACCTTTTCACCTTTTAAAAGTCGCTCCATAATCTCGTTAAACAACTTTACATCTAAAGCTTCAATCACTTCATAATCTAACTTTCCATCTTCATCTACCGGAGTATCTTCTCTATTTTTAAAGAAGTTATCAACCGGAATTGGATGTGGCTTTAATCCCTGTGCCATAAGCTGAATTGATAATCTATGTGAAAATGAAGTCTTGCCTGAGGATGAAGGACCTGCTATCATAACAAATTTAACACCCTGTCTATTCGCTATTTCTGTCGCAATGTCAGCAATTTTCTTTTCCTGCAAAGCTTCCTGAACAAGCATAATATTTCCGATTGTTCCATTTGTTATTTTGTCATTTACGGCTCCAATTGTAGGAACCCCCATCATCTCTCCCCACTGTGTAGCTTCCTTTAATACTTCAAATACCTTTTCCTGTGGTTTAAATTCAGGCACCTTATCAGGCTCTTCTTTTGTAGGCATCTGAAGCACAAAACCATTGTCATATTGTATTAATTTAAAATATTTAAGTACTCCTGTTGAATATGTCATATATCCATAATAGTAATCATCGAATCCACCCATATGATATACATTTACACGGGATGATCTTCTGTACTTAAATAAATTTTCCTTGTCATACATTCCAAGTTCTCCGAAAAGCTTAATTGCTTCATCTGTCGACAAGGATTCCTTTGTTATAAGAACATCTTTTTCAACTAAGCCTCTCATTTCAGCTTCAACACTATCAAGCAATTTCTGCGTAACTGTAACTTTTCCATAAATTCGACAAAAATATCCTTTACTTACAGAATACTGTACTGATATTTTGTCTATGTTCTCACCGTCACACACTTTGTAAAATGCTTTCATCATTAAAAATGTCATAGAACGTCTGTAACAGTCATTACCAATCTTAGTATCCGTTGTAATAAACTTAACTTCACAGTCCTCATCAACTTTCTTTGATAATTCACACAAAACTCCATCGCATTCTGCTAAAACAATATCATTTGAATACTGATTTTTAAAATCTTTAGCAATTTCATACAATGTTGTCTTACTTGTATATTCTTTTTCCATAGAACCTACTTTGACTTTAACCATTCAAACCCCTTGCCTTTCTGTTTAACTTGCGTAACCGGCGAATTTCAATGTTTCGTCCTATTACGCTGTCATTACAATCCAAAACATCTAAAATCTGTGTGTATTTTTCATATTCTTTATCAAGGAACTCCTTAAATACATCACTTTGTTTTTCAATCAAACATCTTCCATAAATTAATTCTTCCGGTGAATATTTGTTCTGTTCTCTTCCCGGAACCACCTTCATAATTGTATAATATTTGCCATTATCTTTAACCATTGTTTCATCAATAATTTTCCAATTATTCTCCATCATGTTCTTTCTAACAAAATCCTTATCAGAATGAGGTGATAAAATCATCTCTTTAAGCGTTCCGATAACCGGAGAATTTTTTATAATGTCAATCATAAGTTCTCCACCCATTCCTGCGATAACAACTGACTGAACCATGCCCGGCTCAAGTTTTTCCATTCCATTTGACTGAATTGCTTTAATCTTATCCTGCAATTCTTCCATATGGATATTTTCTGTCGCCCTATCAATTGGGCCCTTATTAATATCCATTGCATATGCTTTCGGTGAGATTTTGTTCTTAGTTAAATAAATTGGAATATATCCATGATCTGTTCCTATGTCTGCCACCACATATCCCGGTGTAACCATGTCTGCAACTGCCTGTAGTCTTTTTGATAATGTCATTTGTACAACTCCTGATTTAATTTAATGTAATGTGTATTTTTCCAAGCTGTGCTTTAGCCTGAATTATATTCTGCATCTCAGAAATATCTGTTGCATTTTTTGCCCTGTCATCAAGGCTTTTCTTTTTTATAAGAATCACTGCATCATTAACTGCTTTTTCCTTTTCCTGCATAGTCAGATTTTGATTTATAAGTGGCGAATTAAACAATGCTGCCACTTTCTTATGCTCATCCTCATCTTGGAAATTGTCAATTATTTTTGCAGGATTTGCTTCATTTTCTTCCATCTGTGCCCAAAAAATGCCTGCCACTCTTTTATAAAAATCATCAGAAAAATCTGAAGGCGAAACATACTTTGCAACACTTTCGAAAATATTTTTTTCTTCAATAAGCCAGGTTAACAAAATCTGCTGTGCAAGCACTACTGCCTCTTCCTTTTCTTTATTTCCTGACTTAATTGTTTCTTTTTCTTCTCTTTGTTTCTTTCCAATGTAATTAAGACCTTTCTTCTTGACAAGCTGTCTTAATCCATCTAACGGAATATTAAAAGTTCTGCATACTGATTCAAGATAGTTATTTCTTTCTATCTCATCTTCAAATTCCAAAAGCATATCTGCTACTTTATTATGAAATTCTGTCTTTTCAGATGGATCATCTAAATTATATTCGTTCATAAGTGTTCCAACCTGAAATATAAAATAATTAGTAGCCTTCTCTATTCTTTCTTCATACGCTTCAGGTCCTAATGCCTTAATAAACTCATCAGGGTCTTTATAAGGCTTCATGCTTAATACTTTGATTGAAAGTCCGGCTTCTCTTAAAATAGGTATGGCTCTTAAAGCCGCTTTGATTCCCGCTCCATCGCTGTCAAATGTAAGGACAACCTCTTTTGCATATCTCTTAATAAGCGACGCATGGCCTGAAGTAAATGATGTTCCAAGTGCAGCTACCGCATTATTAAATCCTGCCTGATGAAGAGATATAACATCCATATATCCCTCACAGATAAGTAAATAATCCTTTCTGCTTGTTCTTGCAATATTAAGTCCATATAAATTACGGCTTTTATCAAAAACCTTTGTTTCAGGAGAATTTAAGTATTTAGGCTTACCATCACCCATAACTCTTCCACCAAAGGCAATAACTTTATTATTTACATCCATAATAGGAAACATTACCCTGTTCCAGAATTTATCATGAACGCCCTTTTCTTCAAATGTAAATAATCCTGTTTCCTTTAAAATGTCATCCTTATATCCTTTGCTTTTCATATATTTATATAATGAATCACTGTATTTATCAGAATATCCAAGTCCAAAACCTGTAATTGTGTTATCTGACAATTCTCTTCCACGCAAATAATGATATGCCAAAGCACCTTTTTCGGATTTAAGCATATAATAATAAAATTTCGCTGCCAAAGTGTTTATTGTTAATATTTGAGATCTTTTATCTGCATTCTCCTTTTCTTCCTTTGACCTGGTAACCTGTGGCAATTCTATTCCTGCTCTGAAAGCTAACATCTGAACTGCTTCTATGAAAGAGTAGTTTTCATATTTCATTACAAATGAAATAACATTTCCTCCTTCACCACATCCGAAACAATAATACATTTGTTTTCCCGGAGAAACAGAAAAAGACGGTGATTTTTCATTATGAAATGGACAAAGTCCAAAATAATTAGCACCTTTCTTCTGTAATTTAACATATTCACTTATCACATCTACTATGTCATTTTGATTTCTTACTTCTTCTATTATTTCATCAGGATAAAACATATTGTTCCTCCACTCATATTAATAAGCATTGCCTCTCCATTTGGTTGGCGGTCATTAGTTAAAAGCATTCATTAGAAACGAACTTCGTTTATTTTGTTAATTTCTATAATTACTAACTGATATTATACAACAAAATCAGCTATGTATCAGATATTTTTTTACAACTTTTTTCATTATAACGATTAAAAATACCATTTCAAAAATTGAAATGGTATTTTTAATCGTTATAATTTTAATCAAAACAAATGCAGTCGATGGGACTTGAACCCACACTTTCTTGCGAAAACATGAACCTGAATCATGCGCGTATACCAATTCCGCCACGACTGCAAAAAGCCTCTTATTTGCTTAACTTTCTTAATTTTCATCCTATATATTACTATCATATTATGCCGGAAATAGCAAGCATTTTTGCAAATAAGAGAGATGGATTATTTATCATAATTCATTTGAACTTTCCCTAATGCTAAATACATATATTTATACTCTGAATCTACTCAATAACCTTTTAATTATTCTTTATTTTTATATTCTTTGTTTCCCTTTGCCTTATGCTCTCATCATAACTGTTTATTTTATTATTTCTTATATTACAATTTGCCCATGCTAAACAATTTATTCCATAACTTTTTGCTTTTTTAATATTACAGTCTTCTATGGTGATGTTTTTATGATAAACAATTCCACCATTATCGCTATATCTATGAGTTCCAATTGCTACTATTACATTATTAAATTTACATTTTTTAATTAAAACTTTAACATTAGGGGTTTGATCGTTTTTAGCCCATATTTTCGAAAAGCCATCCGTAGAATCGTCAGGTGTGTCTATATTAATTGCCTCTCTGTTTTTATTATATCCTTCTGCATTTCTAAATGTGCAATTAAGTATTTTCACATTCTTACTTGCATCTAATTCAATAAAATGACATTCGTTCAGATTTTCAAATGTAATTCCTTTTATAGTAATATTCTGATTATGACACATTGTTACTGCAACAGACTGGTATACGCTATTAGTATTAATAGTAACTTTACCTTTTCCAATCATACTTGAGTCATGTACTCCATTATATTCTTTGCTCCAATTTTTCTTATCATATTTTGCGGCAGGCACAAATTCAAATAAGGTTACTCCTGCATGGAATTTCTTAGTATGTGTATCTGTTGTTTTATTAATTACAACACCATCTTCAAATACAATTTTGACATTTGACGGAATACAAAGTGTATTTGTAATATTATATGTTCCTTTTTTTACAATTAATTTTCCTCCTCCTGACACCTCAAGTTTTTCAAGATATGAGCGGAACAAATACCAATCTCTTGTATATTTATTCACATAATCAGAACCATATGTAGAATATAAGTGTGAACCTACGTCAATCAATTTGCTTTTCTTTGATATTGTATATACTTTATTTTCTTTTTTTGCGGCCATTACATTATTTTGTGCAAATATTGTAAAAAAGCTCATCATTACAATTAACGTTACATAAATTATCTTTTTACTCATCTTCATAAAATCCTCCAATTCTCGAATCCGCTTCGCTTCTTCTCAGTGATTATACATTCGCCAAATACTTTCAGTTTTTTTTTGCAAGCAAAAAACTAATTGCTTTACTTTTTTATTTTTGTTATGCACATGGCTTCACCATGTATAACACTTCGAATCCGCTTCGCTCCTTCTCAGTGATTATACATTCGCCAAATACTTTCAGTT